>JBFGYN010000047.1:0-14027 GCA_041587415.1 Candidatus Competibacterales bacterium
CCTGAGGGCCGCGCCCTTCACGGCGCGGGGCTTGTTCAAGGCCTCATAGAGCGAGCGGAACTCCCTGGTCAGCTTGTGACGCGCATCCAGATGGATCATGGGTCGCGCCTCTTGGTGCGACTCGCGAATCTTGACCGAGGACGACAAATACGTATCCAGGACCGGCAGCCCCTCGGCGAGAAGCTCATCCACGAGTGCGCGCGGTAGCTTCGCCCTGGCCTGAAACTGGTTGACGATAATGCCCTCCACCTGCAGGTTCGGATTGTGATCGTCACGAATCTCGCCAACACTCGCGAGCAGTGAATACAGCGCGCGCCGGGAAAAATCGTCGCAATCAAAGGGAATCAGACAAGCTTCGGCCGCAATGAGCGCGGACCGGGTGAAAAAATTCAGCGCGGGCGGCGTATCGACGAACATCGCCTCGTAGCCGTCGAGCGCCTCCAGCGTGTCACGCAGCTTGAACATCTTGTAGCGCGACTCGAGCTTCGGTTCCAGTTCCCCCAACTCGGGCGAGGCCGCCATCACGTGCAAGGACGGGAACGGCGTCTCGCGAATGAAATGCTCCGTGGGTTTCTTGTGAAAACTGTAGGACAGGACCTGAGTGAAAAAGTCTGCCAGCGTGGGGTGCTCCTCCTGCGCGGCTGCGCCGAGCAAGTACGTCGTCGAGTTGCCCTGGGGATCGAGATCGATGACCAGGGTCTTGAGTCCCTGCTCGGCGCTGATCGCAGCGAGATTGCAGGCAATGGTGGACTTGCCAACGCCACCTTTCTGGTTGAACACGACTCGTCGCATCGGCCTCCTCCATATTGGCGGTTAGTGCGTCTCCGGTGGCGGAAGTGTAGCGTGATCCGGCCCGACCCGGCAGACTCTTTCGCACCGCGCAATCCATTCACCCATGTGGACTGTTGACCGATTGGCCTTCCATGATTCGTTACACACACCCCGCGGAGCATAACGAAGCGTACGATCGACCACCCCAAGCTCTGGTCTATTCGTCTTTATTTTCAATATAATGCAATGTGGCATGGGCTGTGCCGTGAGGACGCCGGCGGCCCGGCAGAAGAGTGTGCCAACGCCGCTCGGAGGGTCGCAGTCATGCTCGCCGTGACCGCGCCCGATCAAACGCAAATTCGATCCCACATGTGGGAAGAGGAATTCAGAGCATGAGCAACAAGAGCCCAATACTCCTATCCGCCGTATCCAGTCTTCTCGTTCTCGGCATGGCAGCCGGCGCCCCGGCGGTCGCGGCTGACTCGGAGATGGAGAAATGTTTCGGCGTTGTCAAGGCCGGGAAAAACGACTGCCAGACCGCCAACAGCTCTTGTGCAGGCACCTCGACTGTCTACGGGCAGGGCGACGCCTGGGTCTTCGTGCCCAAGGGCACGTGCGAGAAGATCGTCGGCGGCAGCACCGAGGCCAAAACTTGAGCCGATGACCCACGACAATGCCAAGATCGACGCGGACGCGATTCCGGCAACGGTCGGAATCGGTCTGCGCGGTCCGCACTACCGTGAAATCGCCTCCACCCAGCCGAAAATCGGCTGGGTGGAGGCCCACAGCGAGAACTACTTCGGCGCTGGCGGAGCGCCACTCTATTATCTGCGGAAGGTCCGCGAGCTTTATCCGCTCAGCCTGCACGGTGTCGGCCTGTCGCTGGGGACGACGGACCCGTTGGACCGCGAGCATCTGGCACGACTCAAAGACCTGGTCGATCGTTTCGAACCGGGACTCGTTTCGGAACACTTGTCCTGGGGTTCGGTGGACTCGGTATTCCTGAACGACCTGCTACCCCTTCCCTACACGGAAGAGGCGCTCAATCATTTCGCGACGCGCGTGATCGAGACCCAGGAATATCTGGGACGACAAATTCTCATCGAAAATCCGTCGAGCTATCTGACCTACGCGCACTCCACGATCCCCGAGTGGGAATTCCTGACCGCCGTCGCCCAGCGCAGCGGCTGCGGCATTTTGCTGGACGTGAACAACATACACGTGAGCGCGCGCAATCACGGTCTGGACGAGGAACGATACCTATCGAGCATCCCATCGGAGCTGGTGCAGGAGATTCACTTGGCTGGCTTCAGCATCAACCGATACCCAGAAGGCGAAATTGCCATAGACGATCACGGTTCGCGGGTTCGGGATCGGGTGTGGGAATTGTATCGGCGAGCGTTGGCGCTGTGCGGGCCGGTGCCGTCGCTCGTCGAATGGGACAGCAACATTCCACCGCTCGAGATACTCCTGGACGAGGCGGAAACGGCGAAACGCATCTTGGGGGACGCAAATGCCGTCACTGCGTGAGGTTCAACGCGCTTTTGTGGCCGATGTCTTCACTGGCCAATCCCACAGCCTGGGACGCGACATCGTCGCGCAGACGTTTCCAGGTGAACGGCTACTGCAGATTTATCGCAACAACATGTACCTCAGCCTGACCGAAGTAATGCGGGCGGTATTTCCGGTCATCTCCCGGCTGGTGGGCGAGGGTTTCTTCCGCTACCTCAGTCACGAATTTGTCAATCACTTCCCATCGCGTTCTGGCAATATTCAGCATTTCGGCTCCCATCTTCCGGCGTTTCTCGAGACGTTCGAGCCCGCAGCAGAGCTCCCCTATCTCCCCGATGTGGGCCGGCTCGAATGGGCGTGGCACGAAGTGTACAACGCGGCAGAGCACGCGCCGTTTTCGCCCCACCGGCTGGCCCGGATACCGCCGAATCGATTCGGAGAATTGCGCTTTGCCCTTCACCCGGCGAGCCGCATGTTGGAATCCGATTTTCCGATTCTGCGTATTTGGGAAGTCAATCAGGAGCACTGGCAGGGTGAACGATCAGTCGACCTTTCGGAAGGTGGCGATCGGCTGGTCCTGGTGCGGGATCAACTGGACGTGTCGATTCTGCGCTTGGAGCCGGGACCTTTCCAACTAGTGAGGGCCCTCGCCGGCGGTGCGACGCTGGAGGCAGCCGTTACGGAGATCGCCGACCCGGGGTTCGATCTGCAGCGATGGCTGCAGCACTTTGTTCAGCACGGCATTGTTGTAGACGTACAGCTCTGAATTCGGCCTTCCCCTAACAAAAAAAGGAAACGCACACATGTTCACAGGCCAAGCGACGAATTTCGCCCGAACGAGCATTGTCCGGCTCGAGTCGATGTCCGAGTCTCTCGCGCCCTTTTTCGACCTCGCCATCCGACTCGGCCTGGCCTGGATTTTCTGGAAATCCGGCCTGACCAAAATTCAGAGCTGGGACAGCACGGTGCTGCTTTTCGAGTACGAGTACGCGGTGCCCCTGCTGCCGGCCAAAGTGGCGGCATTCCTCGGCACCGCCGTCGAGCTTACGATGCCGCCTCTGCTGGCGTTTGGCGTCGCCGCGCGATTCGCCGCCATCGTGCTGTTCTTCTTCAATATCATGGCGGTGGTTTCCTATCCGGGCCTATCGATCATCGGCATTGCGGACCACGTTTGGTGGGGCGCCCTGTTCCTGATCCCAATTTTTCGCGGCCCGGGCAAGATCTCCATCGATCACTTCATTCGAAAATGGTTCTTCGAGTGAAAGGGCTGAGCGCATTGCAACAGCATTGCTTGTGCACACCGTCGCCGGGAGCATCCGAATGCCGCACATTCCAGGGCCAGCTGCATGTCCGGACCACCCGATTGTGTGGGGCGGCCCGGACATCGGCACATCAGGCGCGATGGTGCCGGGGACCCCGGCCGCCGGGGCCGTGATGCCCGCGTCCCCCACCCTGTTCCCGTCGACGGGCCTCATTTACGCGCAGGCCGCGGCCGTTGAAATCGCGTCCGTCCAGCTCCCTTATCGCAGCGTCCGCGTCATCATCGGGCATCTCCACGAATCCGAATCCGCGCGGCCGTCCCGTGTCGCGATCGCTGACCAGCTTGACCGAGTCGACCGTACCGAATTCCTCGAACAAGGCGCGAATCTCTGCCTCGTCAGCCGTGTACGGGAGGTTACCCACGTAAATGCTCTTCATGATCTGACACTCCGAAACAAGAGGAACCCGGCGACCGACGCGGGCCGCAGGGCTTGGGGTCCTGGAGATGGAAACGAACGTTGCAGCCACCGTCGGATTCCCGGCCCCGGTTCCCTTGGAGCGCCCATTGCACACTCCACGCAGCGATGAATCGCGGTCGGATTTGGGAAGGTGGCAGGAAAGCATTAGGGACGGCGCAGCGTGAGGGGGCGATCAAAGCGGCGAAAGGCGTTTCGTTGCAGTACCCGAAGGCGCTCGGCTCAGCCGATTCGCTAACGTTTGTGAGTCCCTATCCTAGGCGGTGACACCCGGAGTGTAGACCGTGACATGGAAATGGCAATGTGAAATTCATTTCCGAGTGACCGCGACTCAGCCTCGAATCAGGGTGCCAACGCCCTCGTCGGTGAACAGTTCCACCAACACGGCGTGCGGCATACGGCCATCGATGATGTGGACCGCCCGAACACCACCGTTCACGGCATCGAGCGCGCAGCGAATTTTCGGCACCATCCCGCCTCCGATGGTGCCGTCCGCGATCAGTTCGTCCACGCGCCTTGCCGTCAATCCGGTCATCAAATTGCCCTCGCCATCGAGCACACCCGCCGTATTGGTCAAAAGAATGAGCTTTTCGGCACGGAGCACCTCCGCCACTTTTCCCGCGACCAAGTCCGCGTTGATGTTGTAGGAACGTCCGTCCTCGCCAACGCCGATGGGCGCGATTACCGGAATGAAATCGCCCTGGGTGAGCATGTCGACGACCGCACTGTCGACGCTGGCAACCTCACCCACGTGTCCGAGATCGATGATTTCCGGCGGTTGCTGTTCCGTGGCCGAACGGGCAATGGTCAATTTCCGGGCGCGAATCAGATCGCCGTCCTTGCCGGTGAGACCCACCGCGCACCCACCGTGACGGTTGATGCTGTTGACGATTTCCTTGTTTACAAGTCCACCCAGCACCATTTCGACCACGTCCATGGTCTCGGCGTCCGTCACACGCATCCCGTCCACGAAACGGCTTTCCTTGCCGATCCGCTGTAGCAGCCGGCCAATCTGCGGTCCGCCACCGTGAACGACCACCGGATTCATGCCGACGGTCTTCATGAGCACGATGTCGCGCGCGAAGCCACTCTTCAGTTCGTCGTTTTCCATGGCGTTGCCGCCGTACTTGACCACCACCGTACGACCGCCGAAGCGCCTTATGTAGGGCAGTGCCTCGGTGAGTACGTGGGCAACGTTCTTGGCCGATGCGGTACTCAACGCCATGTTAGTGCTCGCGTGTCCTGCCAGTGCTCATCTTTTCAATTTCGGCCACTGTGGCCGAAACCGCCCTCTCCGCGGTCGCTCGCGTGGAATTCCTCCACCAACCGGAATCGCGCCTGGACGACCGGCACCAGAACGAGCTGCGCAATCCGCTCGCCGATATCGACGGTGAACGATTCCGTGCCACGGTTCCAGCACGACACGTACAACTGCCCCTGATAATCGGAGTCGATCAGGCCCACGAGATTGCCGAGCACGATGCCGTGGCGGTGGCCCAAACCGGAGCGCGGCAGTATCACCGCTGCAAGCCCGGGGTCGGCCACGTGGATCGCCATGCCGGTGGGAATCAAATGGCACTGCCCGGGTTGGAGCGTCAACGGTTCCGGCAGGCAAGCCCTGAGATCCATGCCGGCAGAACCGGGGGTCGCGTATTCCGGAAGTGGAATTTCCCGGCCGAGCCGCGAGTCGAGAATCCGCACGTCAACCTCGTGCATGATATCGCTCCGCGATCAGCGCTACGAGTCCCTTCGCCAGATCACGTTTCGGCGCCCGGGCAAACGACTGCCGACCGCCCTCCCACAGAACCTGCAGCTCGTTCTCGTCCTGATCGAAGGCTATGTTTTCACCGACCAGATTTGCGGCGATCATGTCCAGGTTCTTGCGCAATCGCTTGTCCTCCGCATAGGTAAGCAAGTCATGCGTCTCGGCGGCAAAGCCGACGGTAAACGGGCCACCGGACAGGGCAGCGACGTCGGCCAGAATGTCGGGGTTGCGGGATAGTGTCAGGGTCACACTCTGCTCGGTCTTCTTGATCTTCCGCTCTTCCGGCACTGCCACGCGGTAGTCGGAAACGGCTGCCGTCGCGATGAAAACCTGGGAATCCGGAACCCGATGCATCACGGCCGCATGCATGTCAGCGGCACTCTGAACGTCCACTCGGGCGACACCCGGCGGTGTGGGCAGCCGCACCGGGCCGGCGACGACAGTTACCTCCGCGCCCTCTCGAGCGGCGGCCTCCGCCACCGCGAAACCCATTTTCCCCGAACTGCGGTTGCTGATGTAGCGAACCGGATCGATGGCTTCCACCGTGGGCCCGGCAGTAATCAGAACCCGCAAACCGCTTAATGCACCGCCGCTGGCCGAGCATTGCTCTTCCAGCGCTCGCAGTATGTCCAGCGGCTCCAGCATTCGTCCCGGTCCCGTCTCGCCACAGGCCTGGGACCCTTCGCCCGGCCCAAGCAACCGAATGTTACGAGACTCGAGCGTGCGGGCATTGTCCCGGGTCGCCGGGTTCGACCACATGAGTCGATTCATGGCCGGGGCAAGAACAATGGGTCGATCGGTTGCCAGACACAAGGTCGCGAGCAGATCGTCCGCCAAGCCGTGTGCGAGGCGTGCCATGAAATCCGCCGTCGCGGGGGCGATGACGATCGAATCCGGCCACCTCGCGAGTTCGATGTGATCCATTCCAGCCTCCGCCTCGGCGTCCAGCAGCGACGTGCGTACCGGGGTACCGGATACCGCCTGAAGCGTCAGCGGGGTAAGGAACGCTTCCGCACCCGCGGTCATCACGACACGTACTTCGGCGCCTGACTCCCGAAGCCGGCGCACCAAATCCGGTGACTTGTAGGCGGCGATGCCGCCGGTCACACCAAGCAGGATGCGCCTGCCAAGAAGGGGACTGATCATGGATTCGGTCATCATGGCCGGAGGATTCTACGCGAATTCGCGTGGAGACGATTCAAACGCCGAAACTCGGCACCGGGGTGCATCGCACCGGAGTCGTAGGGTACAGTCGCCGTGTAGGTTTGTCGCACCGCGACCGCCCGCGTTACAGAGTATTCCTTGGGTGGAAGCACCGCAGGGGCGTTCCACGATCACTCTGCCGCAAGCACGCCATGGTCGGCATTGCTTGAAAGGCCGCCGATCCAGCAACTCATCCTTCGGCACGATATTCGCTAGCTTGGGGGCTTCCCGCGCACACTCGGCACCAGGACGTACCATGGCAATATCCGATTGGCCGCTGGACGAGCGGCCCAGGGAGAAGATGCTTGCTCGCGGGGCAGCGGCGCTGTCCGACGCGGAGCTGCTGGCAATCTTCTTGCGCACGGGAACGGCGGGCAAGACGGCCCTCGATGTGGCGCGGGAGCTCCTGGACCGGCACGATGGACTGCGCGGCCTGCTGGAGGCGTCGCACGAGTCGTTGTGCTCGACTCCTGGCTTAGGCCCTGCCAAAGTGGTCTTGCTTCGGGCAGCGCTGGAACTCGGGTCGCGCCACCTGGACGCTACGCTCCGTAAGGGCGACGCGCTGACCGACGTAGCGTCTACCCGGCGCTATTTGACATCACGCTTGCGCCACCACTCCCACGAGGTCTTCGCCTGCCTGTTCCTGGACAATCGGCATCGGGTGTTCGCGTTCGAAGAACTGTTCCAGGGGAGTATTGCCGGGGCCAGCGTCCACCCCAGGCACGTCGTGAAGCGCTGTCTTCACCACAACGCGGCAGCGGTTATCCTGGCGCACAATCACCCGTCCGGCGTCGCCGACCCGAGCCAGGCCGATGAGCAGATCACCCGGCGCCTGAAGGAGGCACTTGCACTGGTCGATGTACGGGTGCTCGACCATTTCGTGGTCGGTGACGGGGAGTGCGTTTCGTTTGCCGAATCGGGACTTCTATGAGGCGACGCCTCGCTTGCCGTGCCACAATCCCTTTGGTATAAGGCTCTGCTTTACTCGCGCAACGCTGATTGACTCAGTATTTTCGTTGACAGACGCAACATTCGACCGCCGGGAGATATTCCGATGTCCAAAGTTTGCCAGGTGACCGGTAAGCGCCCGATCACCGGGAACAATGTTTCCCATGCGAACAACAAGTCCAAGCGACGCTTCTTGCCGAACCTACACACCCGTCGGTTTTGGGTGGAGAGCGAGAATCGCTACGTAAAGCTGTGCGTTTCGTCCAACGGTATGCGAATCATCGATAAGAAGGGTATCGACGTGGTGCTCGCCGATTTGCGTGCGCGTGGCGAACGCTTCTAACCGCCTACTGGGGTCTCGAACATGCGTGACAAGATCAAACTGGTTTCCACGGCCGGCACCGGACACTACTACACAACCACCAAGAACAAGCGGAATACGCCAAACAAACTGGAGTTTCGCAAATACGATCCGGTCGTACGCAAGCACGTCATCTATAAGGAAGCGAAAATCAAGTAAGATTTCCGGACACAGTAGATGGCAAGAAAAAACCCGCCTCGAGGCGGGTTTTTTCGTTCGAGCAGATGCCGGCTCCCTATCACGCCGATCGCAACGAGTACCCCCGCAAGGTGCGTGCGAACTCCTGAAGCGCCTGAACGCCACTGCCCTCCGCTTGCACACACCATTCCTGCAGAGCACGCATCGCTTGCTCCGGCCCGGCCGCCGTGCGAGCCCAGATCTGCTGCAACCGCTGCCCGAACTCGTACACCGTACGGAGCGTGTCACTGCCGGTGAGTGCCTCCTCCAAATGCCGCCGGTCGTCTTCCCCGACGCGGACCGGCTCCCTCGAGAGCGTCGCCCGGGCGCGTTTCAGCAACACCCGATAGGAGGAATCCGCTCGACGCAACTCCTGCCTGAACACGGGCGATGTGACGTTCTTCGCGTACCCTGCCATCACGTGCAGCCGATTGATCACCACGGCACGCAGGGTGTCCAAATCCACGCTATCCTTGTCGCTGCAGATGTTCGGTTCCGGCGCGAGCTGGCGAACTCTCGCGAGACCCAGCAGGGACAGCACCCGAATGTAGGCCCAGCCGATATCGAACTCCCAAGGCTTGCTCGAGAGCTTTGCAGAGGTTGGGAATGCGTGATGATTGTTATGAAGTTCTTCGCCGCCGATGAGGATGCCCCAGGGAGCAATATTGGTCGCGGCATCCTTGGTCTCGTAATTCCGGTAACCCCAGAAATGCCCGACGCCATTGATGACCCCGGCAGCCCAGAAGGGAATCCAGAGCATCTGTACTGCCCAGATTGCGATGCCCGCCAGCCCGAAAAGCAGCAGGTCGATTGCGAGCATGACGACCAGGCCGCCGATGGGAAACCTTGAGTACAGATTTCGCTCCAGCCAGTCATCGGGCGTCCCGGCACCGTATCGCGTCAAGGTCTCCTGATTCTTCGATTCTTTCTGATAGAGCTCCGCGCCCTCCCACAGAACCGTGCGCAGCCCTAGAATTTGCGGGCTGTGGGGATCTTCCTCGGTCTCGCAGCGTGCGTGATGCTTTCGATGAATTGCGACCCACTCACGGGTGATCATGCCCGTGGTCAACCAAAGCCAGAACCGAAATGAGTGACTGACTGCCGGGTGCAGCTCCACGGCGCGATGCGCCTGACTGCGGTGCAAATAGATGGTCACGGACGCGATGGTCACGTGTGTCAAGACAAGGACCGCCGCCAGGCAGCCCCAAACGCTCAAATTGAGCAATCCATCGAACATACTGAACAAACTCCCGTGCGGTCGCAGGCAGACTCCACTATAGGGCAGGTACGCGGCGATTGCATCCAGTAGAGCGCTTGACCGGGGTAGCGGCCTCGCGCTCCAATCTCCGCAAGACGGTGCCTGCGATCACTCACCGTTGGCAACGAAGTACACTGGAAAAATTTCTGTGTTGAAGCAAATCCTGGTCCAAGCGCGCGGCCTGGGCCGCCAATTCGGCGCAAACCGAGCTATACAGGATCTCGACCTGACTCTTCGACGCGGCGAGGTGCTGGGATTGCTGGGGCTCAACGGTGCCGGCAAGTCGACAGCGTTGCGCTTGCTGACCGGCACCTTGGCGCCCAGCACGGGCGACGTCTCCATTTGCGGGTGGGATTTGGCCGAATACCCGATGCGCGCCAAACGACACCTGGGTTTTCTGCCCGACTCGCCGCCGCTCTATCCGGAACTGCGCGTCGACGAATATCTTCGCCACTGCGCACGCCTGCGTCGAATTCGGCGGTCGAGCTTGCCTTCGGCGGTAGCGCGTGCAAAAAGTCGTTGCGGACTCACGGATTGCGGGGGCCGGGTGATCGGCAATCTTTCCCTCGGTTACCGCCAACGGGTGGCCATTGCGCAGGCGATAGTCCACGATCCGGAGGTGGTGATCCTCGACGAGCCAACAACGGCATTGGACCCGGTTCAGGTGCGCGAAGTACGTCAACTCCTCGCGCACCTGTCCGAGCATTGCGGCGTAGTCTTTTCCAGTCACCTACTGGCCGAAGTCGCGGAAGTGTGCACGCACGTGCACATTCTGCACGAAGGTCGAACAGTCCACGTGGCGCATCTCGACGCCCTGGGTGGCCCGCGGGGGTCGGGCGGCTGCTTGCGCGTCGTGCTCGAAACCCCGCCGCCCTCCGACGAAATCTTGACGCTGCCTGGTATCGACTCGGTGGAGGTGCTGTCTCACGGTCGAATTCGAGTCCACCATGCACCAGGCGTCGATCCTTCCGCGGATCTGGTATCGCACGCCTGCCTGGGCAACTGGGGATTGCGGGAACTGACGCCGGAACGCCCAGAGCTGGAGCAGCTGTTCGTGGAACTCACCGTGGGCCAGGGATGATTGCGGTCATTGCGAAGCGGGAACTGGTGGGACTCCTGCGGGCGCCCGCGGGGTGGTTTACGCTCGCGGCAGTGCAGGCTCTGCTGGCCTGGCTGTTCGTGGTGCTGATCGAAGACTACCTGGCCGTACAAGGGTCCCTTCCGGCCAGCGGCTCGTCGGTCGGCGTGACGGACCTAATCGTCATGCCGGTGCTGCGTGCCGGTGGGGGGCTGCTGCTGTTGTTCGCGCCTCTGCTCACTATGCACGCCATCGCCGGTGAGCGCCGGGCGGGAACCCTCAATCTGCTTCTGTCCTCACCGATCAGCCTGTCGCAAATCGTGGTGGGAAAATACCTTGCAGCCGTGTCGCTCCTGGGTTGCATTTGGGTCCTGATCGGGGCGATGGTCATCTGTTTGGCAGTCGCCAGCGATCTCGACACCGGAAGAGTGGCGGTGGGTATGCTCGGGGTGGCGCTGCTCACCTGCACGGGGGTCGCCGCCGGGTTGCTGACATCCTGTCTCGTGCCACAGCCCACTGCTGCCGGGATCGTGGCGCTCGGCCTGCTGATCGCGGGCTGGATGGTCGGCACGGGTCGCGAGACCGACAACCTCGTGGCCATCCTGGCATTGACGACTCACTTCGATCGAATGCTGTCGGGCTTGCTCAACTCCGCCGACATCGCCTACTTCTTGATTCTCAACGTCGGCTGCCTGGGATTCGCCATCCACCGGCTCGACTGTGAACGCCACTCGGCGAGGTGAAGCAGGTGTTGCACCTTGGACCCGGCGAAGCGCGCCAAGCACCACGCACCCGGGTTGCACCGACCGCACGGTTGCAGACGTGCGACAAACTGGCTAGCCCGCATCGCTCACCGGGCTCCGGGATGAGAGTGCGGTTGCGGTGGTTTCGAGCGCGCGCCTGGACCGAAAAGCGTCGCCGTCGTTACGGTTTGCACGAATGTGCGTGCCAGGGAGGCTCGGAGCTATTCGACCGGATCGCGTTTCGGTTCACAAGGGCGCCGACGCAAGACGCCCGGCGACAAGCCATAGCCACGGCAAGCCGGGCAAGGGCGCTTCCCGGCGCGCCCACTAGCGGGCACTGAGCCATGCGACAGCGAATCCGGTTCCAGCTCATCGCCTTCAGAGTGCTGTTTTCGGTGACCCTGGTTTTGGCCTTCTGGCTCTCCCAGGAGCACGTGCTCGAGCAGGACTGGACACACGCGAATCGCAACACACTCAGCGCGGAAAGCAGACGGGTCCTCGAGCGCATGGAGGGCAGGATCGAGGTGACGGCTTTCGCCCGCGAGAAGCCCTTATTGCGGCGCCGTATCGACAACCTGATGGGGCGCTACAGACGCGCGTACCGGGACTTTCGCTTGCACGTCATCGATCCAGATCTGCAGCCGGACACGGTCAGATCACTGGGGATCGATCGAGATGGCGAGCTGCTGGTGCGCTACTCAGGCCGCGAACGCCGAGTTCAATCTTTGTCCGAATCGGCCGTGACCACGGCATTGCTGGCATTGAGCCTCGAGATTCGCAGGTCGGTGCACTTCCTCACCGGCCATGGCGAGCGCACACCGACAGGTCGGGCGAATCACGACCTGGGCGAGTTCGGGCGCCGCTTGGCGGCGCGTGGAATCTCTGTCGAGGAGCTGAATCTAATAGCGCAAGCGCCGGTGCCCGGCGAAGTCGACGTCATGGTGGTGGCCGGGCCGCGGACTGCGCTCCTGCCCGAGGAGGCAGCCTGGCTCAGGAAATTCATCGAATCCGGCGGCAACTTGCTCTGGCTCGCAGACCCGGATGGCGGGGGCGCATTCCGTGCCGTCGGTGATTGGCTCGGTATCACGCTTCTTCCCGGCCGGGTCGTGAATGTCGCACCAGCGATGTTCGGGGTGACGAAACCGGACTTTACCGTAATCGCAAGCTACTCCAGGCACCCGGTAACGCAGAACCTGAGAGGACCGACACTGTTCCCGCTCACGGCCGCACTGGCCATAAACGAGTCAGAAGTCTGGGAACCGGCCACGTTGCTGGTGACCGAAGCGGGGACGTGGACCGAGACGGGCGCCCGGTCCGATCGCTACACGCTCGACCCGGGTACCGAAGAGCGCCAGGGGCCGCATCCCATCGCAGTCGCTCTGACACGGCCTCGCCCTGGCGGAGAGCAACGGGTGGCAGTCTTCGGGGACGGGGATTTCCTGTCCAACGCCTACTTGGGTAACGGTGCCAATCTTGCGCTCGGGCTCAGCCTCTTGGACTGGCTCAATGCCCGATCGAAGCTTGTGGAAATCGCCCCTCGGACGCTGCCCGATGGGCACCTGAAACTCTTGGAGCGCGATCTCGTGTTGTTGGCCGCTGGATTTCTGATCTTGTCTCCCGGTGTTCTCGCTGTCGCTGGGGCCTGCACCTGGTGGCGCCGGCGGCATGGCTGAGCGAACCGGCATCGGTCTCGGCCGACAGCGCCAGCGCCTGAACAAGTTTCTATTGCTCGCGGTCGTGTGCCTGAGCTGGGGGCTCTACCTCGCCAAGTCACCGCAAGGCGCCACCTCCGTGACGGGATTAGCCCAAGACGAGCTGCACTATTTGTCGTTAGATCGAGCGGACGGGATCCCGTTCAGCTTGGAACGCGTCGATGGCGCATGGAACTTGGCCGTCCCGGGGTTCGCCGCGGTCGCACCCATTGCGGTTGCCGATCTGGTCGCCGCTGCGACCGCCGAGAGCCAGGGCTCCCACGCTCGAACCGCCATCGACTCGGCTCGAGCGGGTCTCGATTCGCCCCGGATAAGCCTGGAAATCAACCATCACCTGCGTATTGAGTTCGGAGACCGAGCCCCCATCAGCGGCCTGCGCTACGCGCGACTGGGGGATACGGTCCATCTCGTTTCGGATCGCCACTTTGACAGCGTCAACCAACCCCTGGAAAGGATATTGGACCAGCGGATTGTCCCTGCACACAGCCGCATCGAGGAAATTCGCATCCCCGGCGCCAGCCTCGGAGCGGGGGACGGCGAGCAATCGGTTCAGATTCTGCGGGCGTGGGAATCGGCGGAGGCTACCGCAATTGGGAGGCTACATCCCACCGCGCCCGCCGGCGTGCGCATCGAGCTGCGCACGTCGACACCAAAACGCAGCATGGAATTGGAGCTCATCAGGTCGCCCCAGGCCGACGGGCTGTTCGTGGCCAGGCGTGACTTGGAGATCGGTTACCACTTCGCGCCGGATCGAATGCCTCCC
>JBFGYN010000048.1:0-13803 GCA_041587415.1 Candidatus Competibacterales bacterium
CTGGACGAAAAATTGTAGCCGTAGCGACAACTTGAGTGAAGAGCAAGTCAGGGCGAGCGAGAAACCGCCAGGGCCGGGGTGGGCCTTTGGCGGCGGTACACTTTGTACGCCAGAACTGAGCCGCTAAACTGGACATAAACTCATACCGATCAACCACCTGCGAGCTAGCCGAAGGCCGCCCTGGTGAAATATCCGGGTTAGATCAAGGAAAACAGTGTGTCGCAGGCGGCGCGCTCCCGGGGATGGCACGATTGTGGTGGCATCCCGGCGATTTCGATGAATGGGAGGCGCACGCTGCCCGTTGCTGGGCTATCGCTATTGCGTGCCCAATTCTCGCCGGATGAAACGATGAAAAGGGGGCAGGACGATTACCGCTGTGTCGATGGTCTTGGTCCGCTCACGGCACGAATCCCCTCCTCGTCCGTGTTCACCTTGTCGATCTTCTCGTCAGCCCACTTGCGATCTTCGCGATCGGCATCCGGTTGCTCCTGGGCGGCGCCAACGGTAGGGGTGTGGCAAAACACCGCATGCATCGGGAAATGGTCGGAACCAAAATAGGGCGGGCGCGCAATCGAGACCAGGGTGAAATCGGTGGAGCAGAACATATGGTCGAGTGGCCAACGCAGCATCGGATAGTTCGCGTGAAAGGTGCTGTACATGCCGCGACCGATCCGGGGGTCGAGAAGTCCGCTCAATCGCTGGAACAAGCGGGTTGTCGCAGACCACGCGACATCGTTCAGATCACCCATCACGACCACCGATCGGTCCAAAGCCTCCAGCGTCTTCGCGACAACAAGCAACTCGGCGTCCCGCTCCGCCGAGGTCTCGTTTTCGGTGGGGCTCGGTGGTGCAGGATGAAGACAGTGCAGCTCGAGGCGATGGCCAGAGCGCAGCACGAGTTCTGCGTGAATGGAGGGGACATCGTCCTCTACCAGGAACAGCACTTGCGGGTCGACGAGCTCGAGTCGTGAGTACAGGTGCATGCCGTAGAGATTGTCCAGCGGTTGCTTGACGGCATACGGGTAGTCCGACTCCAGGGCGTCCAGCTCGGACTCCCACCAGGCGTCCGTTTCGACCGTGAGCACGACATCCGGGTCGCAGTCGCGGACGATCTCGAGAAACCGCTCCGCGTTACGATTCGGCGTCAACACGTTGGCGACAAGCAGGCTGAGTGAATCTTCCGGCTTCGGATTGACGGCCGTCTTGAGCTGCGTGGGATAGAGCGGTGTATAGGGCACGATGCGCACCAGCTGAAATGCGATGCACACCGACAACGCGACGAGCACGACAATGTCGCCCGGATCGTGCCAACCCACCACCGCAACGTATGCAACCCACGCGGTCATGGTCAGAATCGACAACTGGACTCGGGGAAATTCGAATGCGCGAATCCACCACGCGTCCGCGCGAAACAGGGGCAACACAGTCCAGACCACCGCGACAAGGGCGAAAAAGACCGCCAGCCAGTCGAGGATCATCGGCCGAGTTCCGTTCGCTTAACGTGATCGCCGCAAATCGCCGACGACGCCTGTACGCATACCATTATGTCGAGCTCACAGTGGGTCTGTTGCGCGGTTCGCCTCGTCGATCTGCTCGTTGAGCGTCCAGTAGTCGTAGAGATAGCCCAGCAGAAAAAGACCGCCCGTGAAAAACCAGATGAACGCGGTAATCCACTTGCCGAGATAGAGTCGGTGAATTCCGAAGATTCCGAGAAAGGTCAGCAGAATCCACGTCACGTTGTAGTTCTTGTCGCCCGCAAAGTAACGTCTGTCGGCGGAGCGATCCATTCCCGGAATGAGAAACAGGTCCACGATCCAGCCGACGAAGAGCAACCCCAAGGTAAAGAAGTAGAGGGTTCCACTCACGGGTCGGCCGTAGTAGAACCGATGGGCGCCCATGAAGCCAAATATCCAGAGAATGTAGCCAACGATCTTGCTGTGGGTGTCGCTTGGGATCGACATGCCTGCTCCCTTGCCAATATGAGATTGGCCGATGATACCCGGCCAGCACCCGGATCCGTCTGAATTTGCCGCGTTCAGTCCTTTCGTCACCGACTCGGCAGCGGTGGCGAGCGAATTGCGTTGGAGATGACTCGTGGCAAGAAAGAAATTCACGAATGCGTCCGCCTCGATGCCGCCCGCCCGGTTCCACCAAAACGGGCCCGGTGACGAGGGCTCGCATCATTTGGGCCCAAGCCCGGCCAACAGGCTATATGTGCTATACAGCGGGTTAAACCTAAAGTCGTGAAATCATGGTCGGATCCCAATCCAGTCACTACCTACGGGATCTGATGCACCAGGAGGCGACGGCAATCTCAAGGCCGGTTCCCGGCGGCCAGCCAGCTCCATACCAGCGGAACCGTAATCGAGCCTTTCGCCGACCCGACGGTCAAAAACCAGACCTCCCGGATCTGTCGGGAACCCTCGGCGAACATATCAAATTTCGTTCTGCCTTCCATCCTCTAGCAGCTTACCCCGGCGGACCGTCAAAGCGACGCAGGTCGGCCGTATCGAACCACGGAGGAGGCCGGCAGGGATCCGCGACTCGTCTCTCGTCTTCGCCGGATTTGTGGTGAAGACCTACTCGACTACTGGTGTTCGTCCACCAGGTCTATGATGCCCGGAAGAGTCTGTGCGCCGAAGTCGCCTGGGGGGACTCTGGACAAGCACATTTGAAAACCATAGAGGGAGATCACGTCATTGACCATCGTCGCCGGCACATTCGAAAATCCGCAAGACCTGAAGGGGACCATCGTGAACGCCGCCGAACAAGTTTTCGAGGACACCGTTTTCAACGAGTCCATCGTGCCTCAGAATGTGGGCCTGGCCAGGTTGCAATCGGAACACAAGCGCGCCTCTCAGGCGGTGAGATCGTGCGCCGCGCCGGCGCAGCGTGGGTGACTTGCCGCGACTGAGGGCTGCCCGTCTAGCTACCCGCGTGGATATCCGCATGCAGTATCTTCAGACAGTCGTTCGAGTGCTTGCTGTTGTCGTCGCGACGACCGTCTCAGCGGCCGCGCAGGCCGCTGAGACGAGATTGACGATCGCGACGGTCAATAATTTCGACATGATCGTCATGCAGCGCTTATCCAGCCGCTTCGAAGAGCGGAATCCCTCGATTACGCTGGAATGGGTGGTGCTAGAGGAGAACGTGCTGCGCCAACGCGTCACAGCCGATATTGCGGCTGCCGGCGGTCAGTTCGATATTCTTACCATGGGCACCTATGAAGTGCCCATATGGGCCAAGCAGGGCTGGTTGGTGCCGTTGGAGCATCTACCGGCGGACTACGACGTAGACGACATACTGAAGTCGATACGCGACGGTCTGTCCTACGATGGCAAGCTCTATGCGCTGCCCTTCTACGCCGAAAGCTCCATGACGTTCTACCGTACCGATCTGTTCGAAAAGGCCGGACTCAGCATGCCGGATCAGCCCACCTGGGAGCAGGTCAAGGGCTTTGCGGCAGCGTTGCACGATCCTGATGAGAACCTCTACGGTATCTGCGCGCGCGGCAAGCCGGGATGGGGGGAGAACATGGCGTTGTTGTCCACCATGATCAATACCTTCGGCGGGCGCTGGTTCGACGGTCGATGGAACCCCGAGATTGATTCACCGGAGTGGAAACAGGCCATTAGCTTCTACGTGGATTTGGTTCAAAACTACGGGCCGCCGGGGGCCAGCTCCAACGGTTTCAACGAGAACCAAGCCCTGTTCTCCAGCGGCAAGTGCGCGATCTGGGTCGATGCCACCTCGGCCGCCGGGCGCTTGTACAATCCCAACGAATCCCGGGTTGCCGGCAAGGTGGGTTTCGCCCAGGCGCCGGTCGCGGCGACCCCCAAGGGCAATCACTGGCTTTGGTCTTGGGCGCTGGCCATTCCCGAGTCCTCGAATGCGAAAGAGGCCGCCAAGCAGTTCGTGGCTTGGGCGACCTCCAAGAAGTACATCGAGATGGTCGCCGAATCCGAGGGTTGGGCGAGCGTACCGCCGGGCACCCGCGGGTCGACCTACGAGAACCCCAATTACCTGGCGGCGGCGCCCTTTGCCCCAGCCACTCTGGAAGCCATCCGAACCGCTGATCTCACGGATCCGAGCCTCAAGCCGGTGCCATATAGCGGCATTCAGTATGTCGGTATCCCCGAGTTTCAGGCTATCGGGACTCAGGTGGGCCAGGCCATCGCCGGCGCCTTGGCAGGCAGCCTATCGGTCGACGAGGCCTTGAGAATGTCGCAGTCTTTTACTGCTCGATCCATGCGCCGAGCGCGACATAGGCGGTAGCTGTTCAACTGTGCGGCAGCTTCTGGCTTGCCTCGTGTTCGGAGCTCCCTGAGCTCATGTTCGAGCCGGCCCGGACGAGCTCGCGGAAGCCGCTGCGCAGGTGAAGGTCGCGTTGCGGCAGGGGTATCTCGATACCATGCCTGAGCAGAGCAAGATGAATCTCGCGCATGTAGTCGGCGTGCACCGCGCCCGGCCGTTTTACCGCGGCCGGTTCAATCCAGACCACGAGTTCATAGTCCAGGCTGCTGTCGCCGAATCGAGTGAGCCAGACGCCCGGGCTTTTGGTCTTCAACGTATGGGGGAGCCTGTCGGCGGCCTCGAGGGCAGCCTGCGTGACCGCGTCGATATCGGTTCCATAGGCGACCTTGAACGGGATGTGAATTCGGCGGTGGGCTTCGATCAGGGTCCAGTTGATGACTTTCGTGCTGATAAACTCCAAATTCGGCACCACGATGTCGACATTGTCGTTGGTATTGAGGACGGTGCTTCGGACATTGATGGCACGCACTTCGCCGGCTACTCCGGAGTCCAGCTCCACGAAATCCCCTGCCTTGAGGCTGCGATCGAACAGCAAAATGAGACCCGACACGAAGTTGGCGACGATGGATTGAAGGCCGAACCCGATGCCGATGGCGATGGCACCGGCCACCAATGCGAAGTTGGTAAAGTCGATGCCGACGAACGAGAGGCCAACGACCAGGGCGATTCCGATCAGGAGATAGTGGGACAGGCGTCCTATCGTATAGAGGGCGGCGTTGTCGAATTCCGGGTGCCGGTCGCCGAGCCGGCGCAATGTGCGACGGAACCAGTAGGATACTCCCCATGCGACGAACAGGATCAGCGCCAACTGCAGGAGCCCGGCGGCAGTCACCGGCGTGCCGCCAATCTTGAACAAGCTGGCGCGTCCCAATTCGACCACGCTTTCCCAGAGATGCTCTAGGCTCCGGAGCGCGTCCGCCAGCCTCTCGCGCCAGCCGCCCGCACGGCGTAGCAGCTCGTTGTCGAGCAGTGAGATGAGAGCATTCGTTTGGGCGACTGCGCGTTCCAGGTCTTGCAGCGCGTTCAGTGTCTCCTGCGCGAGATCCAGGCGGCTTCTTTGCAGCACTCGCAGAAGCGGCACCGTGCTGCCCCTGGCTTGCTCAGCCTCACTGAGCGCCTCATTCGCACGGCTCCACTCCTGCCGGCTGTTGTCGGCCCAGTTTTCGGTCTGGCCACGAATGACCTCGAGCTCCTCTAACCAGTCCGATACCTGTTGACGAAAGTCATGCAGATCTGTCCCAGCCCCATCAAGCAGGAGTGCGGTAAACCGACGCTCCGCCTGAAGGCTGAGCAAGCGCAGGGCTGACCTGGCCTCAAGGACCTCAGCCTTGACTGCGCGTTGCCGGCGGTAACGGGCCGTCGCCATATCCTCCGGCGCGGCGCCGAGCACCTCCAGCGCTCTGGACCGCTCCTCGACCAGTTGCTCCCGAGCCTGCTCCAGGGAGCGTTTCGCCTTCGCGAGCTCCTCGTCGAGCCGCTCGAGCTCCGCTGTCTCGGCCACCAACGATTCAACGGCCACCGCCTGCTCGGCCGCCAGCCGCTGAACCCTGGCCTCGCTAATGGCCAGCGCCGCACTACTCAGCCGCCGCTGCTCCTCGGCAACAGCGAGCGCCAAGCGCGCCTCGATGATCTTCAGACCGCTCAACAGCCGATCAGGACCGTCGGGGGACAGATTCACGTATGCCGCCAACACCGAATCAATGCGGTGCCGCGCAAGCCCGATTGTCTGGTCCATGGAGGCGACGTCGGCGCGCTCGACGCGCAGGCTTTCGCGTGCCGTATGAAGCCGACCCATTACTTCGGCCAATGCCGAGACTGTGTAATGTTGCGGATAGTCGCTGGGCTTGGGAGGGTTGGGGTTGGGCTTGATTCTGGCGTTGGCCAGAGCGTCCATGTTGGTCTCGATGCGTTCAATGAGCGGACGCGCCTTATCCGCTGTGTCCTCGGGAAGCGCAGCGAGAAGGGCCTGAAGCCCATCGCTGGTCTCGATGATGCGCTGATCGAGCTCCAAGCCATCGACCTCAAAGTAACGCCACCAGTCCACTGTCAGGTGGGCAGGCTCGGGAGGGCCGGCCGGCGGCTCAGCCTGAGGGGGACCCCCCAGCACACGCTCCAGCAGGGGAAGGTTGGCCGCACCAGCGGTGCACGTCACGGTGAGTGTCAGGCATGATGCCAGCGCGAACAAAATTGCGGGAAGCTTTTTCATTGCCGGTCCTCGATGGGCGAGATATGGTCCGAACTGACCTCCAGATTCATCTCCATTCGGGAGGCGGACCAGAGAACCATGTGCGAATATTCGAGCACGGGTGAATACTATGATCACACACTCGAGCCGAGTCCGGTTCTGCAGGCAGACCGGGATTGTCGGCGCGAACGATGAGGCACTGGACAGCACATCGACTATGACATGGGGGTGTTAGCCCCGCTCGCCGCTCACCGTCAAAATCTGCTGTGGGATGGCCAAGGCCAGTTGCACGCGCTTTTCCTCCAAGCCGGAGGGCGACGGATGCGGCCGCCGATCGGACCAGTTGACCGGGATCCAGGTCGTAAACGCACCAGTCCATCCGTCCGGCGAACGTTGCGCCACGGCAGAGGAATACCATGCCGATTCGGGCTCTGAATGCCAGCACTGCACCTTTGCCCGTAGCGACGGCGAAAAGGGGCCGAAGAGGGTATCTGGACGCTTTCCGGGTGTGAACTTTCGTAAACGACGCTCCTACCACCTATGCTGCGAGACTCTAAGGTTCTAATGTCAACAGTCGATGCCTGGGACGCGGCTTCAAACAACAGTGTGCCGGAAGTTCCCTGAACCGTTTCCCAGTCAGCGGACAGCAAATCGGCAACCCCGGATTTCGCGATGCTTCAGACTCGGACACCGCTCTTGAACCATGCGTGGTTAGCCCTGCTGTTGGGCTTCGGCGCTTCGGGCGGCTGCGCCACTTCGGGCAGCCCGACAGTTCATCTGGAACCCGACCCAACCGAGGGTCAGCGGATTTCTTACCAGCGTGGTCAGACCCAAATACAGGCCGGCAGCGAAAATCCGGTGCGGCTGACCGTTGTGGATCACGCGGGCGACCAACTCGTCGTCCATGTCGCGCTCGAAGCCCATGATGCGACTGAGTACGTCTTTTCGGAACAGAATCTAAGCGGTGAGATGGTTTCCCGCAGCGGCGTGCAACCCTTGAGAATTCTTTCCTACGAGGAAGTCATGGAGGAACTCGACGACAGCGACGAGAGACTGGCGACGCAGGCCGGATCGACGGCGGTCAGTGTCGGTTCAAAGATAGTGCCTTACGGCGGATCCATCGGCTCGATTGCCAAACTCGCAATGGCTACACGAAACGATCACGATCCCGAGGCTCGCCTGGATGCCCTGACCCGGGCGGCGATCGAGGAGAACGCTTACATTCGGCGCAATACCATGAGACCGGGAAGCACCTACGAGGGAGTTCTGCGTGTCGCGCTGCCGGAGTTCATAAGTGAGTGCGAATCGATGCATTTCAACGTCCGGGTAGGCGCGGACCTTCACCGCTTCGCTTTTGATTGCCGCGCCGCCGAGGGATAGCGCCGCGACCTGCGGGCGCGTGCCGCATCACAATCCGTACGGCGGATCCCGCGGACTGCGTCAGCCCGCCGCGCCACTGGCAGCGTTCGCATCTCTATAATGCACCAGAGGTTACGCTCGAGGGCACGTCGTGAAGTGGTTTCTGGGAACCCTGCTGATCATCTCGGTCACGCTCGCCGCCCTGTTCGCCTACGGCAGTGGGGAGCAGGCGGAACTGGAGGCACAGTTTCCGCCCATCGGCCAACGGATGCCTTTGGATGGTTTCGAGCTGCACTACCTGGATGTCGGGGCGGGGCCTACTGTCGCTCTGCTTCACGGCGCAGGCACAAACCTGCGCGACTTCACCTCCAGCATCGTCAATCGGTTGGTGCGGGACTGCCGAGTCGTCGTGTTCGATCGACCAGGGCACGGCTGGTCCACGTATCCGAATCAGCGCTGGATGAATCCCGCCGAGCAGGCCGCGGCCATTCGACAGACCTTACGCAACCTAGGCATCGAGCACGCCATTTGGCTCGGGCACTCGTGGGCCGGGTCGGTGGTCATGGCGGCGTTACTCGACTATCCGAACGAGGTGACGGGTGGCGTGCTCCTAAGCGGGGCAACGTATGACTGGAAGGGCGGCGTGGACTGGCCGAACCATGTGGCAGACATTCCGGTACTTGGGCCCCTGTTCACCCACACGATCCTCATGCCGGCCGGCCAATTGCTCATGGACAGAAGCATCGCGGCAGCGTTTGCCCCCAACATGACGACGCCGGAATACCGTGTACGAACGGGGATCGACCTGGCACTACGGCCCTCGCAGTTCACGATCAGTGGTCGGGAAGTTCGCTTGCTCAGCGACTTCCTGGCAACACAAAGCCTTCGCTATCGAGCGATTACCCAGCCCGTGCTCATGATTCACGGGCGCGAGGACGAAATTGTCCCCGCCAGGAATCACTCGCACAAGTTGATCAAGGTTCTGCCCCAGGCCACGCTGCGCGAGCTGCCGCAAACCGGCCATGCCCCACACCATGCTCACCCCGACGTGGTTGCCCGCGAAGTCGCGCGGTTTGGGTGCTCGCCCTAGGCGATATGCACTCGCGAAGTCACCGGTATTTTCACAGCGCGCAAGGAACCATGTGACCCGTCCTGGAATCTTAGAGAGATCCTTAAGGGACGAGGAAACGGGCAGTGAAACGCTTCAAAAACATCCTTGCCGTTTACGGCGACCAAATCGGAAGTGACGCTGTCCTCGATCGAGCGTCACTGCTGGCCAGACAGAACGACGCCACGCTCACAGTGCTCGAGGTTGGCGCCGAAGAAAGCCCCCGAGGGTACGTCGAAGAACACAAACGGAGACTCGAGCGTACCGTGGAGAGGATCCGGTCCGAGGGAGTCGACGTCCGCACGCTTGTCACGAAAGGACTCGCGTTCTACGAGATCACGGTGACCGTCCTGCGCAATGAACACGACCTGGTGATTCTTGCGGCTGAGGCACCCGGGGGGTTCAGAAATCTCTTGTTTGGCAGCACATCGATGCGCGTCATGCGCAAGTGTCCGTGTCCGGTCTGGGTCCTCAAACCGGACACTGGGCCACGATTCCAAAACATCCTCGCAGCCGTCGATCCGCGGGACTCCGAACAAGAAGGCGACGCTCTGGACCACGAGATCCTCCAGTTGGCATCGACCCTGGCTGAACGGTAAAGAGCCAATCTCCACATCGTGCACGCCTGGAAAGTGAGGGGTAATGACGCCCTTAGATTGCGTTCCGAACTCCCGGATGGTGTCCGCCGTGAGATCGAAGATCGCCACACCCGGATGGCCCGAACCCGGGTCGAGCGCCTCAGTGGCCCGGACTTGTTGCAGCAGCCGTCAGTGTCTATCCACGTTCGCGAGGGTGTCGCATCGTCGGTGATTCCCAACGTGGAACGGGAAGTCCAGGCGGACCTAGTGGTCATGGGCACCATCGCGCGAAGTTATATTCCTGGATTCTTGATCGGCTCCATGGCGGAAATCGTTCTTCGCCAAGTGAACTGTTCGGTGCTGACGGTCAAGCCGGATCAGTTCGTCTCGCCGATTACTGTGGAATAGAAGCCCGCAACTTTCATCCGGCGGCCTATTTCCTGGTCACGACTGGAGTTCGTTGTGAAGCGACTGCTGATTTCACACCAAGACGGTCCGGACGGGGAAGATGAGTATCTGATTGATCAGATCACGCGCCCGCTTCGTATTTTCGCCCGGCACAAGCTCGCCGGCGGAATCGTCCTCCTTTCCGCCGCGCTTGCGGCGATGTTTCTGGCAAATTCACCGTGGGCTGCCCGGTACCATGAGGTCCTTCAAACGTCCTTGAGCATTGGAATCGGCGATTCCGCCCTATCGAAGCCCCTCCTCCTCTGGGTGAACGACGGGCTGATGGGCTTTTTCTTCTTCGTCGTCGGGCTCGAGATCAAGCGCGAATTTCTGGCAGGGTCACTCGCCACGCCGCGGAGGGCTGCTCTTCCAATCGTGGCCGCTCTGGGCGGGATGGTGGTTCCCGCTCTCGTCTACTACGCGTTCAATCCGGTGGGTTTGGAAGCCCGGGGCTGGGGCATCCCCATGGCGACGGACATCGCCTTCGCACTGGGTGTCCTTGCCCTGCTGGGCGATCGGATCCCCGTCGAGCTCAAGGTTTTCTTGACGGCGTTGGCCATCGTCGATGACTTGGGCGCAATTCTCGTGATCGCGGTCTTCTACACCGAGAACATTGTGCTTGTCAGCCTCGTTCTTGCGGCAGTGTTGCTGGCGATTTCGATCAGTGCCAATGTGATCGGGGTCTCGAGCCCAATCGTGTACTTCATCCTGGGAACATTGATCTGGTTGGCGTTTCTGCAATCGGGCGTGCACGCAACCCTGGCCGCTGTGTTGATGGCATTCACGATCCCGGCGCGAACACGGCTCGACGGCGATCCCCTGCTGGGTCGACTCGAATCCATGATGGCTGCATTTCGCGCAGGAGGTGTACCCCAGGGCCATGTGTTACTTCCAACCAACCAGCACCACCTGCTCGAAGCAATGGCCGACGCGCTCGACGATGCTACAGCTCCACTGCAGCGCCTGGAACATGCTCTTCTCCCGATCGTCACTTTCCTGGTAATTCCACTCTTCGCCTTGGCCAATGCGGGCGTCTCGCTCTGGGAGCAGGGGCACCATGGCGGGGATACGGTCGCCATCGGGATTGCCGCAGGTCTCTTTCTGGGGAAGCAGGTCGGCATTTTCGGGTTCGCATGGTTGGCCGTGCGCGCGGGCATCGCGGACCTCCCGCCCGGAGTACGCTGGGCCCAACTCTACGGCGTCGCAATCCTGGGGGGCATTGGCTTCACCATGTCTCTTTTCGTCGCGAGCCTGGCGTTTCCCGGGCTTGACCTGGGTGTCGAGGCCAAACGCGGAATAATGATTGGCTCTGTGCTCTCCGGCGTCGTCGGAGTGGCTGTCCTATTGCTGGCCAAACCACCGAGACCGGCCCACATCGGAGTCACCCACTAGCAACTCCCCGTTATGTTCCCGGTGGCTTTGTCGTCCAGTATCGCCTCGATAATACCGAGTACCCGGGAAACTGCAGCCCGAACTGTCGGGTCGATTGACGCGCCGGCTCTGGGGGACGGGATGTGAATGCCGAGCACCACGACGTCGGCCGAATAGGTGCCCAGGGTGCGAGCCAAATCGAGTGCGCCCGCGACCCCGAAGCCATGGCAAGAGAGCATCGGGAAATCCGATTGGAGCTCGTGGGTCTCGATGCGCTCGATTGTCCCGGGAGGCGCTTTGCCTACCACCGCGTCTACGACAATAACTAAATCAACGTCGCTGAGGTGGCGGACAAGCTCCATGCCCGGTCGGTCGAGAGCGACAGGCTCCAGCTCAACTATTCGTCGAAGTCTTGCCGGCAACGACGACTTCTGCAGGGCCTCGACGACCATCCAGCCCACCGTGTCGTCGCCCGACGGCGATCCCACGCCGAGCACACGCACTCTCACTGGCGCTCAGTATCGAGGCGAAGGAAATGCGTTGCGCAGGAAATGCACGGATCATAGTTGCGAATGACCTTTTCGCAATGAAGCCGCAACTCGTCGTCCGTGTGCTCCAAGCCGTAGGCGAGGAGTGACATTCTCAAGTCTTCCTCGATGCGAGCCTGGTTCTGACTGGTTGGCGGAATGATTCGCGCGCTGGCGATACGCCCGCCATCGTCCACCTGGTAGCGATGCCAGAGGGTGCCGCGCGGCGCCTCGGAGGCGCCGCAACCGATGCCCGCGCGCCCCGCTACCGCTACCGCGGGGCTCGGGGGTAGCTCGTAGTCGTCGAGCAGTCGCGCCGCCTCGCCGATGGCAAACAAGACCTCGACGGCCCGCGCCACGATGCTATTGAACATGTTGCGACTCGGCCAAGCGATGCCCAGCGGATCGAGAATGCCTCTCACGGAAGGGGGCAACCGGTCCCGGTTGAGATTGACCCGGGCGAGGGGGCCGACGAGATACGGACGATCGTTCAGGAGGCTGTACAAGGCGGTGGAGTGTTCTTCCTGATGCTCGGCGAAGTATCGATCGTATTCCGGAACACCAATTCGCAGTCCGTTATCCGACGCGATGTCTCCTTCGTGAAACGGGTACTCGGTGTCGTGGCGCATGGCGACGTTGACGAAGGCCTGATCGTCTGCTGGCACCTGGACCGACGCCGCCCATTCGACCAGGGCGACCGCCTCGGGCAGTGCCTCGCGCAGGCTTTGCGCCATTGCTCGAACCTTTTCCGGGCTCGGCGCACTATGAAAGCCGCCCACCTTGACATTGACCGGGTGAACCGATCGGGCACCCAGCAGGCGCATCACGTCATTGCCGAGCCCCTGCAAGAACAACCCCCTGCGCACCACGTCGGGATGATCGCGCGCCATCTCCATCGCACTGTTGTACCCGAAGAAATCCGGAGCGGCGAGCAGATGAATGTGCAGACAATGGCTTTGTATCCACTCGCCGCAGTACAGGGCCCGGCGCATCGCTTGCACCCATGGCCCTGGCGTCACAGCCATGGCGTTTTCGAGCGCGTTGACGGCGCTGATCTGATACGCCACGGGGCAGATGCCACAGATCCGGGCGACCATGTCGGGGACTTCCTCGAACGAGCGTCCGATTAGGAATTGCTCGAAGAGTCTGGGCGGCTCATAGATCTCGAGGTGGAGTCGCTCGATTTTTTCCGACCGGATGCGCAAGTGCAGTGCACCCTCGCCCTCGACCCGCGCCAGCACCGGCACGTGGATGGCAATTTCGCGGTCACTCACGGCTGCGCTCCATCGCCGTCAACGCCGCCTCACGGAAGGGTGGGGATTCGTTGTTGATGAATTGGAAACGCCTCGCGATCGTTTCCGGGACCAAGCCCAGCCCTTCGAATCGATGCGAAAGGGATCGCGTGTTCGCGGCATCGGCCGGGCCGTAGCAGGCGTAGCAATCACGGCCGAAGCTTGGGCAAAGCGCCCCGCAGCCCGTTCGTGTCACCGGACCCATACAGGGTACGCCCCGTGTCACGAGTACGCACACAGTCTGGCGCCGCTTGCACTCGAGACAGACCTTGTCCGAGTCGTCGTTAGGGGTAACGCCGAGCAGCAGCGCGTTGACCGCCGCTACGATCTGCCGACCGTTGACCGGGCAACCCCACAACTCGAAATCCACCTTGACGTGGTGTGCAATGGGGGTCGAGGTGGCGAGCGTTTCGATGAAACGGGGCGTCGCATAGACGCGCGTCATCCATTCGTCGACATCTTTGCCGTTACGCAAAGCTTGTATCCCACCCGCTGTGGCACAGGCACCGATGGTGACCAGATACTTGGAGCGTTCGCGAATCCCCTGGATTCGATCAACGTCCTCCGGTGTCGTGATGCTGCCCTCGACGAAAGCAATGTCCGCGTGCGCTGCCGGATCGAC
>JBFGYN010000049.1:0-13629 GCA_041587415.1 Candidatus Competibacterales bacterium
GAGATTCTAAACAACCACGAACGCGAGATAACGGTGCACTCCTTCAAGGAGATGCTCGCCGAAATGACCGTCCGACTGGAAGCGGAAGCGGGTCACATCGAGATGACATTCCCCTATTTCGTGATGAAATCTGCACCCATTTCGGGCGTGAGAAGTCTCATGGACTACGAGGTAACGTTTGTCGGGGAAATCCTGGACGGGACCCCGCAAACCAGCGTCAAGATCATTGTCCCAGCCACCAGCCTCTGCCCCTGTTCCAAGAAGATTTCCGCATTTGGCGCACACAACCAGCGATCCCATATCACCTTGAAGGTCCGCACCCGCGGATTCGTCTGGATCGAGGAGTTGATCGACCTGGTGGAAAGTGAGGCGTCGTGCGAACTTTACGGGCTACTGAAACGTCCGGACGAGAAGTACGTCACGGAAAAGGCGTATGAAAATCCAAAATTTGTGGAGGACATCGTGCGCGATATAGCGGCAAGATTGAACGAAGACGACCGAATTGCTGCGTACGTCGTAGAATCCGAGAATTTCGAATCCATCCACAACCACTCAGCCTATGCATTGATCGACCACGACAAGGAATCGCCCGCGGGATAGCTTGAAAGTTTTCGCTGCGTGGGCCCGTTCTGCGTCCAATCGTCGCGAAGTGGCTTTGCTCAGCCTCCCATGGTCCTCGCGGCGCCCCTTGACCTGGATTTTGCCACGGGTGTGCCGGCAGTCGTCATCTGCTTTTCCTTTGAACGCGGGCCACGGCTGTTTCGAGTTCCGCCGTCGCCGGACCGACCTTCAGCGCATTTTGGTAGTAATCGTAGGCGACGGACCAGTCGTCCCGATTCTCCGCGACCTTACCCCAGCGAAGGAAATTGTCGTACATCTTCTGAAGTCCCTCCTTCGCGCCCGCGTGAGCCGGATTCAAACGCAGGACATGGCGATACGATTCGAGCGCGTTTCGGCCGACCGGTTCAACGAATCTTCGCTCATTGAGATGGCGAACTGCTTCGATCATCAAGGCGTGGATACGTCGTTCCCGAAGCGCCTCCAGTCCCCGCGCCGATCCATCGTCGCCAGTGCTCGCCAGGGGACCCGGTGATTTTACGAATAGCTCCGATTTGGGCACACGGGCGGGCGTTTGCGTGGACACGACGCGGTCTCGCTCTCCGATTCGGTAACGGCCGTCGTAGCCGAGCGTTGAATTAGGCTGTTCTCCAGTTTGAAAACGCTCGGCAACGATGGACGCTGCTGGCGGGGATTTCCCGTCTTCGGGTTGTTCGATTCGGACCTCGAGGTCCGCGCCAGGTCCGACGCCCTGCTCTTCGTCCGCGGGCAAGTCGCCCCAATTCTGCCGCTTGACGACGGTGCCGGACCGGTTTCGGACCTCGTCCAGGAGCGGGTTCAACCCCGCTTCCAGCAACCGGCGACCGGAATCGGTACCGACCGTCACGGCCATCACGAGAAGCAACAGCCCGATCAGGCCCAGGAATCCTGGCCGGTAGTACATTCGTCGGCCGATGACTGGGGGGCGGGCAGTTCGGGCGTGCGATCCGATTTGATTGCCGTGCCGTTGCGGATGGGCAGAAGCCGCGGCATTCAGGGGGTCATAGGGCTGACCATCGTCCGCAGGACTCTTTGGGGTCGGTGCCGAAACCTGGCCGGTGAACCGCGTCGGTCGCTCCTCTCCCACACGCTCACCGGACTCGTGCGCCTTGAATTCCGATTGCGACTGCGAATCCACGTCGAATAGAGCGGCACTGCTCGAGGCGCCCGTCCAGAGCTCGCGGGCTACCTCATTGACCAGCTGAACAGTAACGTGGTGTTCTTCGCCCAGGTAGGCGAGCAGGAGCGCCTTGCCGCAAAGTGTATTGATCAACCTCGGAAGGCCGCCGGAGATGTCCGCGATCGTCGCCAGCGCCTCGTTCGTGAACAGGTAGTCACCATCGCCACCGGCCAAGCTTACTCGGTGCCGAATGTACTGAGCGACGTCTTCGCTATGCAACGCCTCGAGTTGCATCTCGTGCCCGATCGTCAACCGTTCGATGGATTGTAGGAACTGGTTTCGGCGGCTACTTTCCACGGCCAAGACGACCGACATCAAAGGAGGCCGGTGATCGAATGACCCGATCAGGATCGGCAGCGCTTTCAGGACCTCCTGACAAAGACTGTTCGCTTCGTCCACCAATAGCACCGGCGTACCCTTGCCTGCCGGCATCGAAAGCAGCTTGTTGTGCAGTGCCGCCAGGAGCGAAGTGACGTCGGACGCGCTGGACTCGACGCCCACCCGCGTACAGACCTCGGCAACGAGTTCGTCAAGATTCAGGCTGGCGTGCCAGAGCATCGTGACCGGATGCGTGCCCGAGAGCTCTGTCGCCAGCCAGCGAAGCACGAGACTCTTGCCGCTACCTGCCCCACCCGTCAGCAGACTGACCCCGCGCGGCGCCTGAACGTGAGCCATTAGCTCTGCGGATGCGGACTTCAGACGGTCCCCAGCAAAGAAAAAGCGCGCATCGGGTGTCACCCGAAACGGGTCTTCGTCGAGTCCGAAGAACGCCCCATAGATGAGGCGCTCGCTCCTCGAATTGGGGCCCGGGTTAGATCGAGTGTTGCCGTTCAAGTTCCTGGAGCCTTCCGGCAGCCGTCAGTGCTAACGGCAATGCATACGCCAAAATCACAGGTCTACGCAATTTTCGAGCCGCCTGCCCCGTCATCGGCGGCGTTCCGGCTTCGGCAGGCGGATTGAGGCGCCGCCATTCCCAGGGGCGCTGGTGAAGGCCGGGCTGGCTCCAGATGCCAACGGAGCGTCGGCGAGCGTCTCGGCGAGCGTTGCGATAGATCTCGTCGCGAACGTATCGCGTCCTTACTGTGGCCCATCCCTCGCTCACCAACGTCAAACCGATGTCTTGCCCAGCCTTGTGGACGGTACCCACGGCCCGGCCGTATACACCGACTTCGAGCGTTCTCACTACCACGGCCGACCGGCCAATTAACACCCCGAGCCGCCGCGCAGAGCGATCACCCCAAGGTGTTTGACCAAGCTCAGGCGCATCGATTCCCCAGAGCCGGACCCTCAATAGTCCGCTTGGACAGTCGAAGTCGACGGTATCCCCGTCCAACACACTCTCGGCCCGGCAGCGCCACGTGGTGCCAGCCGGTGGGGGTGCGATAAGCCCATCTTCCGGCGCTGCGATGGCGTTGAAAAGAGCAAGCGCTGCCGCTGCCACCAAAAAGGGTGATGCTGCTCCCAGAAACAAACGTCGCCCAATCGAGGCAGCCGTTCGGCGAGTCAATCTCGAACCCATGAATTGCTCAGCAAACCTCTCCAACGGTAGTCAGACTGCATGATCGCCGGGCTCGAACCCAGCTGAGCGACAGGCGTACGCTGCACCGGAATTCCGGTGTATCGATCGAGCTAGAAGTGGCGGAAGCCGCAGGAATCAGGCGCGAATCCTTTACCGTTTCGCATGAGAGCGAGATCCGATCCTGGCGCAATTCGGCCAATCGCGGTCACCCCGACTCCCTGCCCGATGAGGTCGTTTCGTAGCGAATCGTAGTTACCCGGGTCGCAGGTAAAGCACAATTCGTAATCATCGCCGCCGGCGAGCGCCATCTGAAGCGATTCGTCATCGGTGAATGTGCTGAGCAAAGCGCGCGATCTCGGAACACGATTGGCCTCGACTTCCGCGCCGACACCGCTAGCGCTCAAAATGTGCCCCAGATCCTGAATCAATCCGTCAGATATGTCGATCGCCGCGCTGGCCCGACCGCGCAGCACCAATCCGGCACCCGTGCGAGGCTCTGGTCTTTCAAAGCGACGAAACAGATAAGCACAATCCTCGTCCGTCCGATTGCGGCCGTCCCGAATGCAGGCCAACCCACCCGCAGCGTCGCCCAGCGTTCCCGTCACCGCAATCAGGTGGCCGGGTGTCGCTCCGGCGCGAAGCAACGCCATACCTGGCGGCACAAAACCGTGAACCTGGACCGATACCGACACTGGGCCACGGGTCAAATCGCCACCCACGAGATCGACGGAATGGGCGTCGGCCAGTGCCACGAATCCTAATCGAAAATCGTGCACCCACTCGGCATCGCCATCGGGAAGGGTCAGTGACAGGGTCGCCCATGCCGGTTCCGCACCCATCGCGGCGAGATCGCTGAGACTCACTGCCAGCGCACGGTGCCCCAATGACCGCGGGTCAAATCCATGCGGAAAGTGCACGCCCTCGACCATCGTATCGATACTGATGGCCAATTCCTGGCCGCTCGGAACTGTGAGCAGTGCGCAATCATCCCCTATGCCGAGGCGCACGTCACCTCGACGCGGTGCGATCGGGCGAAACTCACTGTCGATGATCTGGAATTCGCCGAGATTCATTGGCGGCCATTGTACTGCCCCGTTTCACCCTATTGTGTATTTCCCGCAGCGCCAAGGTCCAATCGGTGAAAAGACCTGTCGGCAAACTCTCATTCGAGTTCCCCGCTGATCCATGATTGCACCGCAAGAATCCACGCAGCTTCTCGACGATCTGGGAATATTGGCGGCCCCGAATTGGGCGCGGGTGGTGTATTCCAGGACCTCCCGAGTCAGGGATGTCGCTGTCGTGTGTACATGGATGAATGCACAGCGTGGCCGGGCGAGGGTCTCCTTACCGACACCGACCCGAGTTACTGCGCAGGTGTGGCTGCAGATGACAATATCTTGATTCTGCTAGGAAAGCGAAAGCACGCGTCGCCTTTTCCCTGTCCTGGCAATTCCTGGACGGATTCGATTCAGGCTTCCATAATTCTACGCCACGGCCGCGACATTGCAGGTACTCGTCAAATGGTAGGGCAAAGCAAGCCACTTCTGTTGGAGCCCGAAGCGCTCGAAGCATGCCTTGGAGACTCGAAGTTACTGATCCTGGATCTTCGGGCGCCAGATCAATATGGCGCCGGTCACATTCCGGGTGCCATAAACGCCCAGTATGCGGATTTCGTTGCGGTTCGCCGGCCGGCCATGGGTATGCTTCCGGACGAAGCACAGCTCAGCACCGTATTTTCGGCACTCGGCGTCGACGACTCCCGCTACGTAGTGACCTACGACGACGAAGGTGGGGGACGGGCGGCTCGCGTGGTCTGGACTCTGGAGGTGCTCGGGCACCCAGCCATGTCCGTGCTGAACGGAGGCGTGCGGGCCTGGGTAAGCGAAGGGCGGGCGCTGGATCGGGCACCGGCTCTGCCCTCATCGAGCGAATACCAAGCGACGATACGCCGGCCGGAGGCAATGGCGAGCAGTGAGTACATCTTGAGCCGCTTGGGGGCGGAAGACTTCATGTTGCTCGATACTCGAAGCCCGGCGGAATTTGCTGGACAGGACGTCCGCGCCGCTCGGGGAGGGCACATTCCAGGGGCGGTCAATCGGAACTGGACCGACAACATGGACCAGCAACGGGATCTGCGATTGCTCCCGGATAGCGAGTTGCGCTCTGCCCTGGAAGACCTGGGCGTCACGCCCGACAAAGAGGTTGTTGTGTACTGTCAGACCCACCATCGATCGGCACACAGTTACGTCGTGCTGCGGCATCTGGGATACGGAAGGGTGCGTGGCTATCCCGGTGCGTGGTCCGAATGGGGAAACACCCCGGACTTGCCCCTCGAAAAATGACGGCACCCCGACTCGACGAGGATTTCCCTGCGGCACACGAATTCGGAATCAGGAACGTAGTGACAACACGTTGATTTCGAGCGCGAAATGGGAACGCACATTGCGGCTCCCGTGGCCAGGCAAGTCCTGGACGGACTTGGCCGCGGCTTCGCTGGGCGCTACAGGCTCGGCGGAACCAGAAGATGCTCCCGGTAGAAACGCAGCTCTGCAATAGAATCGAGTATGTCATCCAGTGCCAGGTGAGCGGATTCCTTGCTGAATTCCGGCAACTCCGGATACCACCTTTTCGACAGCTCCTTCAGTGTGCTCACGTCCAGGTTTCGATAGTGGAAAAACTGCTCCAACTCCGGCATCAAGCGGGCGAGGAAGCGCCTGTCCTGACATATGCTGTTGCCGCACATGGGTGACTGACCCGGCTGCACGTGATGTCTCAGAAAATCCAGCGTTTCACGCTCGGCAGCGGACTCGCTCGTTACGCTCTTGCGAACCCGGTCAATGAGGCCCGAGTTGGTGTGCTGAGTTTGGTTCCAATCGTCCATGCCGCTCAAAATGGCATCGGCCTGATAGATTGCCAATACCGGGCCTTCGGCGACGATGTTCAACTGGCTATCGGTCACGACAGTGGCAATTTCTAGTATTCGATCATCGAACGGGTCCAGGCCCGTCATTTCGAGATCGATCCAGATCAGGTTTTCCCGTTTGTCGGACATTGACTGGGCGCCTGGGGATGGAGTTGCGCGGGATTGTAACAGAGGCTAGTCTCCGGGACGGTGCCGTTACGATCGGCAGAGAGGGTTTAGATGCGCGTGCAAGCCATTACCATCGTGCTGGGACTTGCGGCTGTACTGCCTTCGGCGTTTCCCGCCGACTCCAACTCTGGCCGCGAGCTCCACAACGAAAACTGCATAGCCTGCCACCAGTCGCTCATGAGCGGCGACGCGAACCGCATGTATACGCGGGAGGACCGGCGTATTAAGGATTACCCGAGCCTGGTTGCCCAGGTGCGGCGCTGCGAGCTCAATTTAGGGCTGCAGTGGTTCGACGACGACGTCGAGGACGTTGCGAGCTTCCTAAACGAGGAATTCTACAAGTTCTGAGGTCTGGATTGCCTGATCCTGCCGCCTCGCGGCGCACTCGCAGGCTTAGCCGCCGGCAGAAACTGCGCATCCGCGAAACCCGGGAAGCCCGACGCCGCAGCGCGCGCGACCGCGTTGCCCGAACATCGACGAGCGACTGCGTCGGCTCCGAAGCAACCGAGCGCGTGGGCTTGGTCATCGCGAATCACGGGGCATCGGTTGCCGTGGAAGACGACGACGGAGATCTGCATCGGTGCTCGATGCGCCAACACCTCGAACGGGCAGTCGCCGGTGATCGGGTGTTCTGGCGGGAGGCTGGGCCTCGCGAGGGCATCGTAACCGCAATTGAGGTACGGCGGTCGATTCTCGCGCGGCCCGATTATTTGGGCAGTGCCCGACCTATTGCGGCCAACATCGACCAGATTCTGATCGTCGTCGCACCGATACCGGAAATGGACGAGGCCCTCGTCGACCGCTACTTGGCTGCCGCGGCAACCATGGGCGTCTCGGCAGCGATCGTTCTGAACAAATCCGACCTTCTGTGCGACCCGCGCTTTCGCAGTACTCGGGATCGAATTCGAACGTACGAGGCAATCGGCTTTGCGATCGTTGAAAGCAGCGGCCGTCTTGCCGGCGGCCTGATCGATCTTCGCCGAGCGCTCGGCGAGCACACCAATGTGCTCGTCGGTCAATCCGGAGTTGGCAAATCGAGTTTGGTCAACGAGTTGCTCCCGGATCAGGCAGTGCGGGTACGAGCCATCTCGGAGACCACCGGTAGAGGGACGCACACGACGAGCGAAACGACGCTCTATCATCTTCCGGCCGGTGGCGATTTGATCGACTCCCCCGGCGTGCGCAGCTTCGAGCCCAACCTCACGACCGAGCAAGTGGATCTTGGTTTTCCGGAATTTCAGGAACTCCTCGGCAAGTGCCGCTTCTCGAACTGTAGCCACACGGTCGAGCCCGGCTGCGCACTGCTTCGGGCGTGCCAATCAGGGCAAATCCGCGGCAGCAGACTCACAAGCTACTGCCAGCTGAAAGAAGCCGCACGTATTCGTGCAGCGGCGCCGCGCACGGATTCCTGATGGCATCGATTCGATCAACCGGGCGGCCAGCCCATCCGCCTTCCGCCAAGCAAGTGGAGATGGATATGGAACACGTCCTGGCCGCCGTCTTCGTTGCAATTCATGAGGGTTCGATACCCTGATTCGGCAATTCCCAGCTTTTCCGCCACAGCCTTTGCGGCGAGAAAAAGTTGCCCAATCAATTCTGCATCGCCCGACTCGAGATCATTGAGTGTGGCAATGTGCCGTTTTGGGACGATCAGAATATGAACGGGTGCCTGTGGATTGATGTCCGCAAAGGCCAAAACCGTGTCCGTCTCGTAGACCGGCTCGACGGGCAACTCTCCGTCGATGATTCGTTCGAAGACAGTTTTTTCGCCCATGTTATTCTCCATCCAAGATCTCCGCGCTACACCTCTCGGCGGCCCGCGAGCGCGTGAGATAGCGTTCCACCGTCCACAAACTCCAAATCCCCCCCGAGCGGCACACCGTGGGCAATTCGCGTCGCTCGAACACCGTGGGAGTGAGCGAGCTCGGCAAGGTACAGCGCCGTTGCTTCACCCTCGACCGTGGTATTCGTTGCTAAGATCACTTCGTCGAGGCCGCCTTGATCGAGCCGCGCCTCGAAGGCGTCCAAACCCAGCTCGCCAGGCCCAATCCCATCAAGGGGCGACAGATGCCCCATGAGCACGAAATACAGTCCGCGAAACCCGCCGGTCTGCTCCAGCGCCGCCACGTCCGCAGGAGACTCGACCACGCACAAAGTGCGAGAGTCTCGATCGGGGCTCTCGCAAACAGGGCATACTTCGTTGTCAGAGAAATTCCGGCAGATTCGACAACGCCCGATTCCTTGCATTGCCGCGGACAGGACCTCAGCCAAACGCTCGCCGCCAGCGCGATCGCGTTCCAACAAGTAGAACGCCATTCTCTGCGCCCCCTTGGGCCCGACGCCCGGGAGACAGCGCAGAGCCTCGACCAGGCGGCTCAGCAGGTGCGATTGACCCATCGATTGCTCAACTCAGAAGAGCTTTCCGAGATCGCCGGGTAAGCCGAGACCGCCCGTCATGCCCGAAAATTTCTCCTTGGTGGTCCGCTCCAATCTTTGTACCGCGTCGTTGAACGCCGCGGCAACCAGATCTTCCAACATGTCCTTCTCATCGGAGAGAAGACTGTCGTCGATACTCACTCGACGCACCTCGTGACGACCGCTCATGAGCACTTTTACCAAGCCACCGCCGGATTCGCCGGTGATCTCCAGGCTCGCAAGCTCCTCCTGAGCCTTTTGAAGCTCGGCCTGCATTCGCTGGGCCTGCTTCATGATGTTTCCCATTGGACCCTTCATGTTGGATGCTCCTTACGGATAGGATTTGCCATGGCAGACATGATGCCGGACCGCATGTTCCCGCACCAGCGAAGCGTTCTCGCATGCGCCGACCCGTTTCAACGGTCAAGCCTGAAAATCGCACGGTCCGCATCTAACTGGTATGAAAAATGGCCTTGAAACCAATTGTTATGACTGGCGTCAAGCACCGTGATCCGAGACCGGGCATAGCGTTCCGTTGTCGACACAATCTGGCGTCGGCCTAATCGACCGGCTCGATGGAGTCCGGCACAATCGTCGCGCCGAATCGTGCTTTGAACTCGGCCACGTTCGGGTCGGATTCGATGGACGCCACCGCCGCGCTTCGCCGCGCTTCCTCCGCCTTGGCGCGGCGGCCGGCTGGCGAATCCCCGTCCAGACCGCCGACCGCCAAGTCCATGCTGATCGGACAGCCGAGGTATCGAGCGAGCGCGTCCCGAAGCCGCTCCTCGACACCCTTGCTGCGGAGGGTGTCGTAAGACTTCTCCAGGACTAGACAGACCGCACCGTCGCGGTAGCGTTCGAGGCGACAATGCCGCGCAAGCTGTAGGGGCACGCCGTCCAGATCGAGCTTCGCGACGACAGTGTCCCAGTCCAGGTCCGTCGCTGCGCTCACGGCTTCGGCCGAATGGCTCTGACCCGCCGCACTCTGTGTGCCCGGTTTAACCATAGAGTCGGCAGGCGCGTCACCCCCCCTTTTCCGATCCTTGGGCTGGCCCAGGGCATGCTGCAGCGACGAGCGTGCCCGCGTTTCCCCGGATCGCTGCGCTTCGCCAACGCGACTCGTCGGCATTCCAGGTGAACGGGCCGCCTCCCCACACGGCGTGTCGGCTCCGGGCCGGAAAGCCAGCATTCTCAGAATCACCATCTCGAATGCGGAGCGTGGATCGGGTGACAGTCCAATGTCTCGACATCCGTGCAGGGCAATTTGATAGAACAGTTGGACTTCCTCCGGGGCAACGTGCTCCGCCAGGTCTGCAAGCGATTCGGCCCGCAGCAACGTGTCGTGTTCGGCGTCCGGTACCACCTGTCTCAATGCGATCCCATGCAGGGCCCGGACGACTTCACCGATGACTTGTTCATAGTCGGGCGCGGCACGATCCAATTCGCCAATCCGGTCGAGACACCTACGGGCATCGCCGTCGGCGACGGCCGTGAGCAAGTCCGACACGACATCGCGATCGACGCTACCGAGCATATCGGCGACATCGGCTGCCGAGACCCGACCGCTGCCGTAAGCGACGGCCTGGTCCAACAGACTGAGCGCATCGCGAACGCTGCCATCGGCGGCACGCGCAATCTGCAGCAGTGCCGCTTGCTCGGACTCCACGTCCTCCCGCTCCATCACCATGGCGAGGTGCACGGCGATTGCGGCAGCGGGAAGGCGACGAAGATTGAACTGGAGGCAGCGCGACAGCACCGTGACCGGCAGCTTGCGCGGATCGGTCGTCGCGAGTAGGAACTTGACGTGCGGCGGCGGTTCTTCCAGGGTCTTCAGTAAGGCATTGAAACTGTTTCGGGAAAACATGTGCACCTCGTCGATGAGATACACTTTGAAGCGACCGCGGGCCGGAGAATACTGGACGTTGTCGAGGAGATCGCGGGTATCGTCGACGCCGGTTCGCGATGCGGCATCGACTTCCATGAGGTCGACGAAGCGTCCGTCGTCGATATCCTGACAGACGTCGCATGCGCCGCAGGGCTCTGAGCTAACGCCCTTTGCGCAATTCAATGCTTTGGCGAAGATACGCGCGATACTCGTCTTTCCGACACCCCGGGTGCCGGTAAACAGGAACGCGTGATGAACACGGTCTTCGTCCAAGGCATTGACGAGGGCACGGACCACATGCTCCTGGCCCACCATTTCGCCGAAACGCCTGGGGCGCCACTTGCGCGCAAGTACTTGGTAAGTCATCACTTCATCGGTAGTGGCAGGTGCGCGGGATACAGCCCGCGTCGAAAATGGCGGCAGCCCGTACCAGCCACACCCCGGCGCCCGAATACACCGCTACCGCTGCTCCCTTCCGGGCCTGACGGAGTTCACAGCTTTTCGTCGCGGGGGGACCAATACAGGCCGCCATTGACCTTGGGCGAAGCGCTCGGCGAACGCCGCGCGTTCGGCAAAGCATGGAGAGTCGGGGAGTTGAAACCCCGCTCTTTCCCAAAAAAACAAAGACTTAATTGCCATAACTGGCAATTTGCCGATACGATCCTAATGGTGTTCAAGACCATCCGTCAACCGCCACCGTACCCACTACCCCATCCCCATTCAGTATCGCGGGCCTTTTCCACTTTAGCGGCAATTTGCCGTTCGATGGCAAATTTGTCGTTGAATCGATCAGGTAGCCCGTTCGTGGACTCTCGGGTAGAGATCCGGCAACGGTGTGTTACGCTCCTGGCCGCCGCGCCGTTTTGGAAACGTCCCAATGTGCTTGGCGAGCATACTACCATCCCAGCTTCGCGCACCCTGACAATAGAGTGCCCGGTCCAATTCGGCCAAAGCTTGCCTCGCATCGGAATCCCCCAAGTGCTCGGCCAAATCTTCGAGACCGGCGGGGGGGTCGTCGGGCCAGTGAACGGCCGCCCAATCCAGAAGACTGCGGCGGGCCAAGTGCGGATCGTTGGTGCGGCAGGCCGACAGGAACCGTGCTTGCGCCTGCCGAGCGTTAGCCTGGCGGCCATTTCCAGTATCCGCGTCCTTGTCACGCTCGGTCCGGGACAAACGCGCACGCCAGAGGAGACCCAACGTCGATAGCCACAGCAAGGCCAGTGCGCCGCTCAACCAAGGCCATAGGCCGGTCCGGGCGGTTGAGACAGCTGCCGTTCCATTGTCCGTCACGCTCGCTCTGGAATCGAAGCCGCCCTCGGACGCACGCTCAGACGGTGGCAGCTTCGAGGACGAAACCTCTGCAGTCGTTGCAACGTTGGGAGGCGGCTGCGCGGCAACGTCACGAGCCCCGGCGGCCGGCAAGACCTCGACGGTGCGTGCAGGGAGCTCTGCCAGACGCGATCGATCTGCCTCGGTATCCCACCAGTGGACGCGCACCGGCGGCAGCGTAAAGCGCCCGGGAGCGCTTGGCACGAACGCGATATTGCGCGATTTTTCGCCCTCGATGCTGTGGTCTACTTCCCGGGTGCTTGCCGCGGGCTGGTCCGGATAGACCTTGAACCCGTCGAGGCTGGCGACCTCCAGGTCGGGGAGTTGCTCACCGGTCAATCCCAGAGCCCTTGTCGTGACGGTGCGAGTAATTGGATCCCCCACCCGAATATCTCCACCTCCCGGTTGCCAACTCTCGGTCAATTCGAGACGTTCCGCCGGCAACCACTGCGAACCGGCAATGCGGTCCGGGCGGGGGCGGACATCGAGGACCAGAGCATTGCCACGCACCCGTATCTGCCGGGTGGAGTTGAACAACCCGCCGAGCGGGCTCCGGCCGAAGAATGGATTATCGAACGGTTTCCGACGAAATAACTCCTCTGACAGACTGCGTCGACCAGCGGTCTGCTCCGGGACACGAGCGTCCAGCACCGGCGCGGGTATGTGCAACGCGCCACTGGTCTGAGGAAACATTGCGTATTGTCGCTCGATCACGCGGTAGCGGCGATCGCCCCTCTCGACGTTGTATGTCCGATCCTCACCGAGACGGCGCACGAGCGCATCGTCCAATTGCGGCTCACTGAGTCTCCCTTCAGCCAGGTCGACTCCGTGGAACACACGCACCGTGTAGCGCACCATTCCCTGGACGTAGGGATCATTCCGGTCCACCTCCGCTTCGATGAAAATTGGAACACTCGTAGCGGGTCCCGCCGATATCGCGGCATCCGTCACCTGCAGCTCGAGGGGTGGGCTCCGCTCGCCATTCACTGCCAGTGATGGGATGTTCAGCTTTCCGCTTCGCTTTGGTGCCAGCGTAATGGACCAGGTCGTACGTGCGTCCATTTTTCCATTGATGATATTTACCTGGCTGCCGCTGGCAACACCCAGAACATCGAAGTCCTTTTCCAGCAGACCAGTATCCGGACTGCCCGACATCTGGCCATCCGCTTCCAAAAGCAGCTGCACCGTCTCGCCCTCGGCGACTCGGTCACGGTCCAGTCGTGCGTTGAGCGCCGCCTGAGCCAGCGGCGCCACCAGGCAAAGGGCATACAGGGTCGACTTCAACAGCGGCCGCAACGAAAATCGCATTACCTCTCCTGCTGTCGTTGTAGGTGCTCCAGCATGAATTTACGGCGCAATAGCCCGGCCGGGTCGTCTGGAATTTGCCGGAGCCACTGGTCGAGCGCGATAGCCCTCTCGCTGGGTCGCTCCGAGTGCGAGCCCGGAGGCTGGTTCAAGGGTGTCGTGTCGGTATCGGTTCCCATTTGCGAATGCGCTGAATCCGCCACGTCCCGCTGCGCCGACGCCATGGAATCCGCTGCCTCGCCGGCGGCCTCCGTTGCTCGATCTCCGATTTCGTCGCTCGGGTCGACGGGCTCGGATTCGTCCTGGGA
>JBFGYN010000050.1:0-13568 GCA_041587415.1 Candidatus Competibacterales bacterium
CACCGTCACGGTCGGCAGCTCGGCGCGGCTATTCGAGACAAGCCGGTGCCCAGGATGTGTTATGGCAAGCGCCTAGTAGTGGCAGGAGACCGAAATGCCCCATCGGCCGGTCGGAAAGATCATTGAGAACCAGCGAATTATTGCGTCCTCGGCGCAAGCCACCGTTAGCGAAGCGGCGCAACTGATGAAGAAGCATCACGTCGGCGCCCTGATGGTGTTGGAGGACGGGCGACTGGTGGGAATCTTTACCGAGCGCGATGCGCTGTTTCGAGTCATCGCCGAGGGACGCGATGCACAGGCGACACGGCTTGCCGAGGTAATGACCCGGGCCCCACAAACGATCGCGCCCCACAAGCTGCTGCGGAGCGCCCTTCATATGATGTATGAAGGCGGCTTTCGCCACGTGCCGGTGGTCGACAATGAGAAGCCCCTCGGGATGGTATCGGCTCGGGACGTATTGAGCTCGGAGTTGGCGGAGTTCGAATCCGACCTGGCGCGCCGGAAACACATAGGGGAGATCCTCGGCTAGCCGGGCGGACAGGCCGCGCAGGGCGCCGTCCAGCAAGTGTGGGTTGGGAGCATGACGCGCTTGTCCCGAGCGAGTGTGGTTACTAACGCCAAAGTGGGTGCACGCAAGTGCGCCGGCGACGGCCACCCGTTTCGACATTCGCCCGTTGAGGCCCGGTGAAGCGGTGTGGGCGACGTGGCGGGCTGCGCCTCATCCGGCCGACCACTCCTGCCGCCGGTTTCGAGATTTGCCATCAAGCTGGCTCCCTCGAAGCTCTGTCGTGCTGTGAGACAAAGTTCCTGTTCCTCAGAGTAATTCGTGTTTCACCGGCAAGTTTGCGGTGGATCATTTCACCGGTGATTCCAGTTTGTCGGCGAGATGGTCCGGGCAGGAAGCGGGAAGTGAAAATCCCGGAACTGGACGGTTCCGCTTTCATCTTGCCGAGTACGCCGACGAAGAACAACACGGAAAGGATCGTGGTGCTCAACAGGGTCGCTAGCAGGGTGATCGAGGCACGACGCGGACTGCATGACTCACACCTCTTCACGTAACGGGGCAAACCCATCGATGTGGTGTGGGGTTGCTCCGGTTGGGCGGAGCTGACGCCGAATTTGCGGGCGAGCTTGCCGATGGTAATTCAGGTGAACCAATTTCGTGGGCTGGTTGATAGTGTCCCGTCCCGCAGGTTCGTTACGATTCAGAGTGCCCCGCTGAAATGCAACGAACTTGTGGCACGGGACACTAGCCCGCAGACGTTCATCGGACTGAGAGTGCGGACGGTGGGTTGGCACAACCCTACGCTTGCGGGCTGATTGGATCGGCCTTGGGGGACGCAATGAGCGGACAACTGACTATGGGTGTGCTGATGGGGATCGGCGCGACGGTGGCGATGGATGTCTGGGCGTGGGGGCTAAACCGGGTGGCCGGGGTACCGCTGCCGAACTGGGCGATGGTTGGCCGCTGGGTCGGGCATTGGCCCCGATGGCGGCACGAGAGCATTGGCGCTGCGGAGCCGGTGGGCGGAGAACTGAGGCTCGGCTGGGCGTTCCACTATGCGGTGGGTGCGGTCTACGGCGTCGTGTTCGCGTGGCTCGCCGGGCCGGACTGGCTCGCCGAACCTACGCTACTGCCCGCATGGGTCTTCGCCATTGCCACCATTGCTGCGGGATGGTTCATCCTACAACCAGGGCTGGGCCTTGGCTGGGCCTCTTCACGGACCCCTGCCCCATGGAAGGCGCGCGGGATGGGGCTGGCGGCGCATACGGTTTTTGGGCTGGGGCTGTGGGGGGTGGCGGTGGTTGGCTGAATTCAAGGTATCTACACTGCCGTGGCACAGCGCCCTTCAAACCCTCATCTAGGCTGAGAGAGATGTTTGCCGGCCAGCATGACAGGTAGCTTCGCTTAGACGACCGTCCAATTTGCTCCGGTGCGCATGGCAAGGTTGCGCCGGGGCGGCTTTCCAATATTGCCGGAATACGCAACCGGTATTCGTTGCGGCGCAATCTCAGCTTACTAGTCGAACTCGGCGCAGCCTGCGCTTACCAGTCGAACGGCGCCATACTATCGTGAAAGGCGCGCGCCTCCTGCTCGGTCTCGAATACGTGCGGCGCCGTAGCCCGACTATCCAACGCGTCGCCCAGTTTCACGCGCATGAACGCGCTCGTCGTATACCGTGCGACCTTAGCGTAATACCGTTTCTGGAGATTACGCACCATTTCGAAGTAAGCGTCGACCGCGTCGTCATCGACTTTGAAGGCGTCGTAATTCACCACCACGGGTACTTTCTTGCCGATCTTCTGGAATCGCGACTCGAGCTCGTTCGATATTGCCTCCACCTCTTCCGGTGTCTTGATGTGCAGCGCCTCGAAGTTGATGAACATGGTGTTGCGCTCGACGTCGAAGTCGATGCGCCGCGCGAATGCGAAGCGCAGCAGACTCGCGGCGAGATCCATCGGTTCGGGGAGAAAAATCCGGCGATCCATGACAGCCGGCTGGTTAACGATCGGCTTGAAGTCCATGTGGTCGAGGATGTGTTTGCGAATGTCGATTCCCGGCGCGACCTCCGTCAGCTCGAGTCCGTCCGGCGTACACTGAAAAACGCACCGCTCGGTGACGTACGACACCGGCTGGCCGCGTTCGGCTGCGTAGGGGCCGCTGAAAGTGATCTGTTGAACGGCGTCGACAAATTTCCGCTGTCGGCCTTCCTGGAGGATTTTCAGCTCTCCATCGCGAATTTCCGTTTTGAGTCCACCGGCGGTGAACGTTCCTGCGAGCACCAGCTTGCGGGCGTTCTGGCTTATGTTGATGAAGCCTCCGGCACCAGCCAGTTTCGGTCCGAAGCGACTGACATTGACGTTGCCAGCGCCATCGCACTCGGCGAGGCCCAGACACGCCATGTCGAGCCCGCCGCCGTCGTAGTAGTCGAACTGCTCGCCCATCTGAATGATCGCGTCGGTATTGACAGCCGTGCCGAAATTGAGGCCTCCGGAAGGAATGCCACCGACCACTCCCGGCTCGGCGGTGAGCGTGACCAAGTCCAGGACTTTCTCCTCGCTGGCCACCGAGGCCACGCCTTCCGGACATCCGATGCCCAGATTGACCACCCCATTCATGGGCAGCTCGAAGGCCGCCCGGCGGGCAATGATCTTGCGTTCGTCAAGTGGCATGGGCGGGATGGAATCGAGAGGAACGCGAATTTCCGCGGCGTAGGCGCGGCTGAAGGGAACAAGGTATGTCTGGCGGTGGTTCTCGGGCTTGGCGACCACGACGCAATCGACGAGCGTCCCGGGAATCTGCACCTGGCGCGGATTGAGCGTGCGATTCTCGGCGATGCTTTCGACCTGGGCGATGACCAGGCCACCGGAGTTCTTGGCCGCCATGGCGATGGCGAGGTTATCCAGTGACAGCGCCTCCCGCTCCATACTGAGGTTGCCCCGGGGATCGGCAGTCGTGGCGCGGATCAGGGCAACGTTTACCGGCAACGCCTTGTAGAGTAGCCATTCTTCGCCGGCGATCTCGATCAGCGTGACGATGTCCTCCACAGTGCGGTCGTTGATTTTTCCGCCACCGTTGCGTGGATCGACGAAGGTGTGCAAGCCGACCTTTGAGATCGTTCCGGGTCGGCCCGCCGCGATGTCACGAAACAGATGGGATACGCAGCCCAAGGGGAGATTGTAGGCTTCGACCTGACCGTTGACCGCAAGCTCGCAGAGTTTCGGAGCGAGCCCGAAGTGCCCGCCGATGATCCGTTTCAGCAGACCTTCGTCGGCCAAGCGATTCAGACCTTCCTCCTTACCATCGCCGGCAGCGGCACCAAACATTAGGGAAAGACCGGAAGGCCTGCCCGCGGCGCGATACGCTGCTTGCAGGGTGATCAGCAACTCATCCGGGGCACCATTGCCGACAAATCCCGAGATGGCGACGGTGTCGTTGTCGCGGATGACCGCGATCGCGTCTTCCGGCGAAACAATCTTCGTGTTCATGGATGTTTCCTCCGGCGGTGCCCTAACGGCAGCGCCCGTCGGGCGGGACAATAGTCAACTCGCGTCACGGGACGCCGCCCTCGAGCAGTGTTTCGCTCAGGACATCTTGACGTAGCGCCCCGGCGCTGGCTCGATGATGGGAAGTCCGCCATCTGCGGGACGGCGGGCGGCAACCCGTTCCGCACTATGCTTCGCCAACCATTCGGACCAGTGCGGCCACCACGAGCCGTCGTGGTGCTCGGCATCGGCGAGCCAGGCCATCGGGTCCGTCGGACGCCTGTCGTTAGTACGATAGCCGTATTTGCTCTTGGTGGGCGGATTGACAACGCCGGCGTTGTGACCGGAGCCACCGAGCACGAATGTTACTGTGCCCTTGAACGTCCCGGCACCATGGTAGGTCGATTCCCAGGGGCAGATGTGATCTTCCTCGGTGGAAAGAAAGTAGAGCGGCGTGGTGATCTCGGAAAGATCGATAGGTGTGCCGTCGAGCGACAATCCGCCGGGTTTGACTAACAGATTCTTGTGGTAAACGTTTTCCAGATACCAGGTGATCATCTTGGCCGGCAGGCGGGTCGAATCCTGGAACCAGTAGACCATGTCGAACGGAATCGCTTCTTCTGCGAGCAGGTAGTTGTTGACCACGTGGCTCCAGATGAGATCGTTGGCCCGCATCAGGGACCACACGCCTGCCATGTCGTCGCCGGAGAGATAACCGCGCCGATTGACCGCCGCTTTCAGGGTCGCAAGCTGTTCATCGTCGATAAACACCGAAAGCTCTCCTGGATCGGTGAAGTCGATCATGCAGGCCATCAGCGTGGCACTGGCAATCCGTTCACGACCCCTTGCGGCCAGGTAGGCAAGCGTTGCTGCCGTCAGCGTGCCACCGATGCAGTAGCCGGCTATGTTGACCTGTCTCTGTCCGATAGCACGCTCGATGGCATCCATCGCCGCGATTGGCCCTTCGAGCATATAGTCCTCGAACCCTGTACCCGCCAATTCCGCGCCCGGATTGACCCAGGAGATTAGAAACACCGTGTACCCTTGATCCACCAGCCATTTGACCATGCTGTTCTCTGCCTTGAGATCGAGTACGTAATACTTGTTGATCCAGGGCGGAACGATCAGTAATGGCCGCTCGTGCACGGTCTCGGTACTGGGATCGTACTGAATGAGTTGCATCATCTCATTCTCGAAGATCACTGAGCCCGGCGTGTATGCCAGATTCTCACCGAGCCTGAAGGCCTCATGGTCGGTCATGGTGATCTTCAACTCGCCCTCGCCGCGCTCCAGATCCCGCAGCAGATTCCCGAATCCTTTGATGAGATTCTTGCCGCCCGACTCCCTGGTCTTCCGTATGACCGCTGGATGGGTGGCAGCGAAATTGCTCGGCGAGACGGATTCGATGTAACGCCGGGTGTAGAAATCGACCTTTTCTCGGGTTCGCTCGTCCAGATCGTCTACACCGTCGACCAAGGCATGAGCGAAGCGGGCGCTCAGCAGGTAGGACTGCTTGAGATGGTCGAATACCACCTCCTCGTTCCATGCGGCGTCTTTGAAGCGGCGGTCCCCCTTCTCGGGCGAGATAACCGGGTCGGCCTGCTTCCCGGCCAGCCTCTGCCCGGTCGCGTGGAACAGCTTGGCGCTGTCTTCCCAATACCGCTGCTGCGCCGCGAAAAACGTCGAGGGATCGGCCATTAGCTTGCGGTTCCACTCCCAGAATGCCTTGCCGATCGCCGCGTGATCGAAGGGCTTCGTCCGGGTTCCGGAAAGCTGGTGTTGCATGAACGTCTGAAAGATTTCCTGGCCCTGTTTGGTGAACGCCTCAAATTGACGTGCCACTTCGGCTGGGTCCGACGGAATGGGGTTACTGGCTGGACGGTCTGACATGGGAGGCTCCGCTAGCTGGATGTTGGCGATGGGGTCCGCGGGCACTTGCGCGCTGAGTGATCGCTAGCTCTGAGTCCACTCTGGTTTGCGTTTTTCGATGAACGCGCGCATGCCTTCAGCGCGGTCGTTGAGCGCGAAGGCAGCGTGAAACATTCGCCGCTCGAACAGCAGTCCTTCCTTGAGGCTGGACTCGTAAGCACGATTGACGGCCTCTTTGGTCATCATGGAAGCCGGCCGTGACATGCTGGCGATCTTGCTCGCCGTCTTAATCGCTTCATCGAGAAGGTCGAGCACCGGCACCACGCGTGTCACGAGACCAGAGCGCTCGGCCTCCGCAGCATCCATCATGCGGCCGGTCAGGCACATATCCATGGCCTTGGACTTGCCGACGAGACGGGTCAGACGCTGAGTGCCGCCGGCACCCGGCAGAAAACCGATGCCGATCTCAGGCTGGCCGAACTTGGCGTTCTCGGCGGCGATGATCATGTCGCACATCATTGCCAACTCGCAGCCACCCCCTAACGCGAAGCCGGCAACAGCGGCAATAACGGGTATGCGGCAGGTAGAGACCCGTTCCCAGGTGGCGGTGATGAAATCCTCTTTGTAGACGTCCATGAAGCTCTTGGGCTGCATCTCCTTGATGTCGGCGCCGGCGGCGAACGCCTTCTCCGATCCGGTGAAAACCACGCAGCCGATGTTGGGATCGCCCTCGATGTCGTCGAGAGCAGCGCCCACCTCTTCCGTCAACTGTTGGCACAGTGCGTTCAAAGCCTCGGGTCGGTTCAGCTTGATGATGGCAACCGTGTCGCGTTTCTCCACCAAAATCATCTGGTAGCTCATGGTCGATTTCTCCTCTTATGTTTGCATCTCGAGCAAAGGCATTTCCTGAATCAGGGTAAATAACCCTAAACTTTTCCTCGAACAATGCTGTCAGTGAATCTGCGTTGGTTGCATCTTGGCGCTACGAACTCGTTCATTTTCGGCAAGCAGCCGCAGCCCGTTCGAAGCAGCGGGAAAGAAACTCATGACTTGCACTTACCCCATGTTAGTACGCGAACTAGGGATCGATGTAATTGCCCGTTCCCCGATATCGGGACGGACGGGTCCGGCTGGTGTTGCTCCGGGGCGTAACCGCAATGCGAGCAGCAAAGACTGATCCCCAATGATGCATCACGAGACTACCGGCAGCCGAGTCCGGTGAAAAAACCCTCCGCGAATATCTCGAGCGCCTTTGAATTGCGCTCGAGCTTTGCACGTAGCACGGCGCCCTCCCAACCAATCCAGAAAAAGGTCGACAGGCGCTCGCAATCTGCCGCCGGTGAAATCTGGCCCGCAACCTGCGCTGCTGAAAGACACCGCGCCAGACTAGCCTGCCAACGACTGAACACTGCACCCAATCGATTCCGATAGGTTTCCGGCAGGGCAGCCAACTCTTGTCCAAGATTCCCAATCAGGCAGCCGCGTCGATAGTCGTACTTGGCCATCCCGATCTGCGCGTCTGAAACGAGGGCGCGCAACCGGTCCAACGGGGAGCGTGACTCGTCCAGAAAGAACTGATCCAGTTTCCGCTCGAAGTAAGCCCCGTAGCGGTCAATCAACTCTGCGCCGAACGCTTCCTTGCTTTCGAAGTAGTGATAAAAAGACCCTCTCGGTACGCCTGCACGGCGCAATATCTCGTCGATCCCTGAGTTTGCGAAGCCCTTTTCGGTGAGAACTTCTATGCCCGCGCGCACCAGCAACTCGCGTGTAGGGTACGGGCCGTCCACACGCTTCGGTGGTCGACCTCGGCGGCGAGTCACGGGCGATTCGGATCGCATGCCGCGATATTAGACCGATTGGCTACTAAATCCAAGTTCGAGTTCCCGGGCCGGCGCCTTGTTTCTGTTGGAAACGGGCTGCTTGCCCATGCGCCAGGAATTGCGGCGGGCGGACCCCAGGCCAAGGCTTACGCAAGTGGACGCACCGAACTCGCATCAAGACTCCGCGAGCAACAGAGAAACCCCACGAACGCTGCACCGAAACTTCACATGGGCCAGCCAGAGCGCACGCGAGGTGGAGACGCCTCCGCCGCAGGTACGAGCAACTTCGGCGACTTCCCCCAAGCATGGCGAAGCCATGTCGTGCGGTCGGAGACGTTCGAGACTGATTACCGGATGAGGGATACGAACTACAGCGTGATCGCGAAGCTCGCGAGCAGTGCCACCGCGCAAACGCCGAGCAGAACCTCCCGATTGAACTGGGGCGATTCCACCGGCGGCGGATAGCTGGCCCTGGTGACCGCGACCGACCTGAAAAGCTAGGCCGTTGACGAGCGGAATGGGACAGTCAGTCCTCCATGGCACACAAGACGGGGTACTGGAACCGCAATTTATGGATTTATGGCGCGCCCCAAGAGACTCGAACTCCCGACCCCTGGGTTCGTAGCTTGCAAATTGAAAGATAAGTCGTTGACCCTATTTACGAAGAGGCGGATCCGCCCGTTGCCATCTTGCACGGTTTTGCATGACTGTGCCCTACTCTGTTCGGCAAAAGTCCGGCACGAATGCCGGGAAAGCGTACAGAATTCGCCGCAAACTAGAGCGGCTGCCGTTGGTCGTCAAGCAACCGAATACGGTCATGTCGCGAATACGCCTTTGACAAATTTCCTGGGCGACACCACGGAGAGGCCTTGACGCTGAGAGACTGGTAAGTATTTTGAGAACGCCGGTAACCAAGTGGTCGAAGGCGGCTGCAACTTCCACCTCGATGAACATCGCGTCGTCGGCGTCCGGCAGCGCCAGACTTAGTGGGACTGAACTGGTCTACCGGGAACGGACACCCCAGTTGAGCCAACTGATGGTACTGGAGGTGTTTGATGAGCAAGGGGACACGGCGACCGTATTCGGGCGAGTTCAAAGCGGGTGCCATGAAATTGATGGAAGAGTGAGGGTACAGCGTCGCAGAGGCATCGAGACGTCTGGGTATTGATCGAGGCGTGCGGGCCCGTTGGCGACGAGAGGCAAGCGAGCGCCCCCGGTGCTGTGGCGAGCCCGACATCCGGCCTTTCCGGGCGTCGCGCCGCCCTGCGGCACAAAGTGGATCGCGGCTCGGACGACGTCTCCTACGCCTGACCGTGTTGGCTATTGTCACCGCTTCGCGGCGACCGAAGACGACGACGGTTAGTCGACGGGTCGCGGCGCTACTGGGATACGACGTCTATGCCCGCGGGGTTCGGAGTTTGTTTGGCTGACATTTTGTCGCTCATCCCCTAGCAGGGTCAGCTGCAGATCCCTTCAGCGGCACACCGCCGCGTGCGTAGCACTCCTTCTCCGGAACGTTCAGGAATCCCTTGCCGCTGCAATCGTTCTGTCCCGTACAGGCATTGAAGGCCGTCGTGCACGCGCTCTGTCCTTTACAGCTGTTGATGCCGAAGCAGGCGATCTCGCCGGCTTCGGCTTCCGGGGCGAAAGCGGAGACCGACTTGTACATCCCATAGAAAGCGCCAGCGGCCGCCACGGCAAGCGCGGCACCCGTCGTTGCGCGCTTGCCAAGGTCCACTTGCTCCGCTTGGGGCTCGGGTGTTCGGGTAGGCGCGCAGACTGCGGCAGCCCGGCGCCCATTGATGAAGCCCCAAACAGTCCCGGCGAGCAGCGCGGCAAGCCCCAGGTAAACCGACCCGGGCAAGGGAAAAAGTCCGGTTACCAGCAACCAGAGGCCTGCTGCGGCAAACACGCCCCCCGCGAGGCTCAGCCAGAACGGCGCCAGATCGCCGCGGCGGCGGGCGGAACGGAAAAGCATCCACAGACTTAAGCCCGCGAAGCCGACGAAGAGGGGAAACAAATAGGCGTCCTGGATCAGGAATCCCAAGCCCACGGCACCAACGGAAGCGAGCACGACCGGGATCCCAAGACAGCAGGCCGCGGCAATTCCAGCACCGATGATAGAAGAGAACTGTTTGATAAACTCTTGCATTTGACGATTCTCATCCCGCGCAACAAGAGAGCTTGCTCACGTCCTTGGTAAAGGTCTGGGCGGCGAGCTTCAGGCCCTCCACCGTGGTGAGATAGGGGAAGATCGTGCCGGCAAGGTCGGTGACGGTAAGCCCGTGCTTGATCGCCAGCACCGCCGTCTGGATGCTGTCGCTGCCTTCCGGCGCAAGGATGTGTGCACCCAGGAGCCGATCCGTGCCCTTCTCAGCCACCAGCTTGATCAGGCCCCGGGTATCACGGGCCGCCAATGCGCGGGGGACAGCCGACAGCGGCAAGATCGAGGTCTGCACGTCGTTACCCGCAGCACGGGCATCGGCTTCGGTCACGCCGACGCTCGCCACCTGAGGGTCGGTAAAGACCACCGACGGCATGGCGCTCGCGTCATAGACCTTGGAGTCGCCATTTAGCGCGTTCTCCGCGGCGATTCTCGCCCCATAAGCGGCCATGTAAACGAACTGGTGCCCGCCGGTGACGTCCCCGGCGGCGTAGACGCTCGGGTTCGTGGTGCGCAGATGCTGGTCGACCCGGATGCCGCCGTTCGAGCCAAGCTCGACCCTCGCCTGGTCGAGGCCCAGCCCCTCGGTGTTGGCTCGCCGACCGGCTGCATTTAGCAGGTGTTCGGCCTCGATAGTCTCCACCGCACCGTCCCGGGTAAAGGACACCGCGACACCGTTCGGGGTAGCCCGGATCTCCCGATAAGCCACGCCACTCAGGATCTCGATCCCTTCGTCCCGAAAGTAGCCAGTGAGCGCTTCGCCGATCTCGGGCTCGGCCTCCGGCAGCAGCCGTCGCCGGCACAGGATCGTTACCTTGGAGCCCGCCCGTGCGAACATCTGGGCCAGCTCGCAGCCAATGTAACCGGCGCCGATGACGATGAGCGACGTCGGCACACGTTTCAGTTCCATGGCCGTTGTGCTGGTGAGGAATTGCACCGTCTTCAGGCCCGGGATGGGCGGCGCCGACGGGGAACTGCCGGTGGTGACGACTACCTTCCCGGCTTTGATCATTTCGCCGTCAACCACCACACCACCCGGCGTGACCTGGGCCGGGCCCTCCAGATAGCGAATGGCATCATAGGATGCGAGGAGATCGACGTACTTCGCCTGGCGCAGCTCCGTCACCAATGCGTCTTTCTGTGCAATCACTGCCGGCCAGTCCTCAACACGGGCCGCCGCATGGATGCCGGCGAAGCGTCGTGCGGCGGCTGCCTGATGCACGGTCTCCGCGGCGCGGATCAGGTTTTTCGATGGGACGCAGCCGACGTTAACGCAAGTTCCGCCGATGGTTCCGTGCCCGATCAAGGCGACTCGAGCGCCCTGCTCGGCCGCCGTGATCGCCGCCGAGAAGCCGGCGGACCCCGCGCCGATCACGGCAAGGTCATAGTCACCGCCATTCCCTTTGTCGCTGCTCGCAGTGCAGCACTCGTGCTGTTCTGTGCTCATGAGTTCGTTACCGTTTTCGATCTGCCGACCGTGTCGCAAGACTCGGCGGGCCGGTGCCCCCGACTGGGAGGGAAGTCCTCGGTGACCGAGCCGCCCAGGTCCGCGGTCAGGATTCTGCGGTCGTCGGTCTCAGCCATCTCGCTCGACGAGCTGCGACGGGTAGCCCGCATTGCCCGTTGCTTGTGTTAGCGCGTCCACGCTCGCCCGGCTGTCGTCGAACGTCACTTCCGCGGTCTTGTCCTTCAGCGACACCGCCACGTCGGTCACACCCGGTACCCTGGAAAGCGTCTTTTTCACGATGTAGGGACAGGTGGGACAGGTCAGGTTTTCCACCGCAAGCGTCACGGTCCGCTCTGCGGCGAGGGCGGCCCCACTCAGCAACAGCCCGAGACCTAGAGCCAATGTTGAAATAGTCTTCTTCATCGTTCGACATTCCTCATGCAGTTCAAACGCCGAGCAGTGCCGGCGCGACATAGGGAAAGGCGAGTGCCGCCGTAACGAGCGCCGTCGCCGTCCACAAACCTACCTTGGTCAGACGACTGGGGAAGAGCCGCGCGCAAGCCCGTCCCTCTGCGCAGGCAACTTTGGGCCTGCGGTACACCAGATAAAATCCTGCCCCTAGAAAGCCCAGGGTGATCGCCACGAAAATCGGCTGATACGGCGACAACCCCGCCAGGTTTCCGATCCAGGCACCTCCGACACCGAGGCTAAAAAGGACCAGCGGAAGAATGCAGCACGACGAGGCTGTCAGCGCTCCCAGCAACCCGCCCGCGGCCAGGAACCCGCTACCGCGAGTTACATCTTGCAATCGATCGTCGGCATCCTGCCGGGTTGCCGACGGTCCGTTTATCGTCGTCTCCAACTGTTCGGTCATGTGTTTCGTCTCCAGCGTCACATGAGTGATACCCTACAACCTGTAGTAGCTACAGATGCAAGATTTATTTTGCTGACAGGAGAACGCCATGGCAGGGGCGGCGAGACTGACCATTGGTGCTGTATCGAAACGCACCGGCTGCAACATCGAGACGATCCGTTACTATGAGCGTATCGGCGTCTTGCCCACCCCGCCGCGAACCGAGGGCGGGCACCGCTCGTATGGCCAGCAGCATCTCGAACGTCTCAGCTTCGTTCGGCGGAGCCGCGAGCTGGGCTTCACGCTCGACGAAGTTCGAAGCCTCTTGAGCATGGTGGATAGTGGTGACTACACCTGCGGCGAAGTATTCGCCCTGGCAAACGAGCACCTCGCGGCGGTACGGGCGAAGATTCGCGACTTGAAACGGCTGGAGCGCACTCTGGCCGACATTGCTGCCCAGTGCGACGGCGGCGCGGTCCCCGAATGCCCCATCATCGACGCCTTGTTTCGCAGGGGGCCGTCACTACCAGGGGCTCAGTGAAGGGCATTCGGCTCACGCTGCTCCATGCCCTCGATGATGGAAAAGCCTTCCCGACGTTTGCTGTACAGCTCGCGGATCCAAAGATAAGTCGTTGACTCTATTTACATAGAGGCGGATACGCCCGTTGCGATCTTGCACAGTTTTGCATGACTGTGCCCTACTCTGATCGGCAAAACTTCGGCACGGACTCCGGGAAAACGTAGGGCAATTGCTGCAGACCAAAGCGGCTGCCGTCGGTCGTCACGCAACCGCATTTGGCCGGAGTACCCGAACATTTCCCTTGCCGGGCCGGGTGCGCGGGTGCGGCGTTTTTACTGCGCACCGAAGGAACGGCTCTGGCACTCCTCGATCTGTGGATCGTGCACGACCTCCTCACCGTTCTGTGGGACATCAGTGCGATCGGCATTTCTTTCATTCCGGCTGTCCTTTGGAAGGTCATACGGATGTCAACATCCGAATCGTCTCGCTTCATGTTGGCACGGAGGGCGATCCAGCAACTTCGCGCGCCGTTCCCCTGCGCCACGGCGCCGCAGCACCTCCTATCCGATCGGGACAGGATTTCCAGTCCCGCGGTGGTGCGCTTCGTGAGGGCCACGAAACATTCTTGCCAAATTTTGCCAAGCGGCCTACTCTCGCGCCATGAGCACGATGAACATCTCCCTACCCGATAGCCTCAGGTCCTTCGTCGACGAGCAAGTCTCAACCCGAGGCTATGGCACCAGCAGCGAGTACGTGCGCGAGCTGATCCGCAAGGATCAGGATTGCCAGCGCCTGCGTGGCCTGCTGCTAGAAGGCGCCGCGTCCGGGCAGACTGCGCCTGCCGATGCCAGCTATTTCGACGGTCTACGTGAGCGCGTCCGCCAGCGGGGTGAACCCGGCGCTCGAGG
>JBFGYN010000051.1:0-13478 GCA_041587415.1 Candidatus Competibacterales bacterium
ATCAGTCGGAACTACATCCGCCCGCACAATTTCGCCATCCGTCACCATCACGCACATCGCAGTTGCCTTCGCTCGCCAGATCGATGCCCCAGTGGCTCATGGTGTGTTTCCCGTTGTTTGAGGCGTTCCTTCGGGAACGACCTCGGCTTGATACCAACTTCAGGAGGCTGGCCCTACTTTCGACGTCTGTCGAGAGCCGGGCCGCTTTATGACATCTAGCGCGGACATCAACGCTTGCCTGAGATTGTCACGACATTTCTCGCCTTACAGGGACAGCGGCGGCTCGTCGAGCGCGCTCATCTGCTCACGCAATGCCAGAACGTGGTCCTCCCAATAGCGCTGGGTATTGAACCAGGGAAAGGCTCGCGGAAAGGCCGGATCGCTCCAACGGCGGGCGAGCCATGCCGCGTAATGAACCATGCGCAGCGCCCGCAAGGCTTCCACCAGATGGAGTTCCCGGGGATCGAAATCCCGGAATTCGGAGTAGCCCTCGATCAATTCCGATAGCAGCGCGGTCTGCTCCCACCGTTCGCCCGACAAAAGCATCCAGAGATCCTGAACTGCCGGACCGGACCTGGCATCGTCCAAATCCACGAAGTGCGGCCCATCGTCTCTCCACAGTATGTTCCCGGGATGGCAGTCGCCGTGCAGACGCAGAGTTTCGAATGCCCCTACTCTCGCGAAAGCGTCATCCACCCGCTGGAGAACATCCCGAGACACGCTCTCGTACGCGGGCAGCAGTCCGCCTTCGATGAAGCCCTGTTCCATCAGGTAGGTCCGCGACTCCCAGCCGAAGGTGCGAGTATCGAGGGCAGGGCGATGGCAAAAGGGCCGCGCGGCACCGACCAGGTGAATTCGACCGAGAAAACGACCCAGCCAAAGCAGATTGTCCGGGTTGTCCAGGTCCGGCCATCGCCCTCCGCGCCGGGGAAACACTGCGAATCGGAATCCCCGGTGCTCGAGCAGCGTTCTTCCCTGCACCCGCAATGGGGCCACCACTGGGATCTCGTGCTCGACCAGTTCGAGGGCGAACTCATGCTCCTCGAGTATTTCGTCCTCGGCCCAACGGCCGGTACGGTAGAACTTGACCACAACCGGCTCCGCATCCTCCATGCCCACCTGATAGACCCGGTTCTCATAGCTGTTCAACGCCAGGAACCGCCCATCCGGACAAAAGCCGGCCGATTCGACGGCGTTCAAAACCGCATTTGGGTCGAGCTGGTAGTAGGCTGTATTTGGGTCGGCGTCTGATTGGTCCATATCCGGAGATGGTACACGAGGCCTGAGTGTAAGTCGGTCATTCGCTAGCTAGCTCGCTCCTGCATTCGGGGCGCTGCTCTTCTTAGCAGCCAACTTGCCGGGGAATCGGTGGTCGGTCGCAGACAAACCGCCTTTTCGTGCAGGAGTACAATACTGGGAGCCCCAACTGATGCAGCAAACGCCTCATTCCGTGCAAACCCACTACCGACGTAGCCGCGGCAGCTACCGACTCGTAATGCTCCAGTTCGCAGGCATCGTCGGCGCCTGCTGGCCGGTCTCGCTCATTAATCTCGGCCACCCCCTCTGGCTCGTCTTGTGCGCGATGGGTGCCGGATTCGGAGTGTGGGCATTGGCGCATAACCGGATCGGAATTTCCGGCGTATTTCCCGAGCCGAGACCAAACATGAGCTTGGTCACAACCGGACCGTACGCTCTGGTGCGACACCCCATGTACGGGGCACTGATGATCATGATGATCGGGATTGCCGGCTACAATGGCAACCTGGTGAACTGGATTTCAGCCGCCGTCATCGTGGCGGTAGTGATAGCGAAGTCGGTCATCGAAGAGCGGCTTCTACCACGCGTCTTCCCAGAGTACGAAAGCTACCGCTCGTCGACACCTCACCGGTTCTTGCCTTTCGTCTTTTAGCGCCGCGCCCGCTGCCCGAATTCGACTTTTCCGACAAGATTCTCGGGCATTTCCGGCAATTCTTCACACCGCAATTGGGACGCGCGTACGTCTTTTTCATTGCGACCGCGATTAACGTATCGAATATCGAGTTGGACAAGCCCAGGCGCCACAGCCCAGGCCTCACCGACACGATGTGAGGAAACGATTAGTCAACGAGGACCAGACAATGTCTAAGGAAATTCGCGGCTCTGAGAAGTTGAAAGCCAGCTGTTCGAGCATGACCCCCCTGACCGACGACGAGTTGGAGAGTGTGGTCGGCGGTGCGCTCGGCTCATTCGTGTATCGACCCTTCCCGCGCGGCATACCGTGGCCGGAACTGTTCAACCGGGACCTGGGTGACCTGGTCATTCCGGAAAGCTTCGGACAAAAGTACGTCTGATGACTCTCGAGGCGACCCTGAATCGTTCAGGGTCGCCTCACTTGGGGAATGTCGGTGTGCCGCAGGAGCGCTCTGAATCGAGCAGCGCGTCCCTAGCCTCGAATGATCCCCATGCTCCATTGATCGCCATATGAGGAGCCGTTCACATGGGTCCAACTGGAAACACCCGGGTAGTGCAAATTCACCCAACAAGACGGTGCAACCTACGCTGCCTCCACTGCTACTCCTCCTCTTCGCCCGACGAACGCGACATGTTGGATCTGAAAGCCCTGCTCGCAGCGGTCAATGAACTGGCCGCAGAGGGCTTCAACTGGCTCAGCCTGTCCGGGGGTGAGCCAATACTTTACCGGCCCTTGGCGCAGCTGCTCGAACGCGCCAAGCGTGAGGGCATGAATACGGCCATGGTCAGCAACGGCATGCTGCTGACACCCAAGCGTTTGGACGAGGTCGGGCCGCACGTCGACTTGTTGGTCATATCTCTCGATGGATCCCCGAATTCACACAACGCCATGCGCGGCTCCGAGCGCGCATTTGACGTCATGGCCTCCAGACTCGCCGGGATTCGCGACCGGGGCATCCCATTCGGTTTCATTTTCACGCTGACTCAGCACAACCTGGACGAATTGCCTTGGGTGGCCGAGTTCGCAGTCAATTGCGGTGCCAGGCTCCTCCAAATTCATCCGCTCGAGGATTACGGCAATGCGGCGCAACAGCTGCCGGGCAAAGTTCCGGATGGCATCGAGGCCGCGCACGCGTGGCTGTTCGCCCAGCAGCTCAGAGAGAATTTGGGCGAACGAATGGCCGTGCAGGTCGATCTCATCCACAGTGAGGCGGTCCGACAGCAGCCGGAACTGATTTTTGCGGGAACTGGCGACGTTGCAGCAAACACCGGTTTGGCGGACCTGATTTCCCCCCTGGTTGTCGAACCGGATGGTTGGATAGTGCCCCTCCAGTACGGCTTTCCGCGAGCCCACGCCCTGGGCCGGCTCGGCGAAAACTCCGTGCGCGACATGGCGCATCGGTGGCGCACCGATCGGTGGCCAGCGTTCCAGGCGATCTGCCGAAGCCTGTCTGCCCGCGTCGGCGCTGCAGCCAAACCCCACTTCTTCAATTGGTACGAAGCCATTGCCGCAGTGGCCGAGGAGCAGGCGCGACAGTGCCAACCGGTCGCTAAACGGCACGAGGCGCCCACTTTGTCCATAGCGGGATAGGCCGGACCGCAGGCATGGAACACGCCTTGTTTCGCAAAGAAGCAATGGAGCACCAGCGGCATCGGGGGCTCGGTGACGTCATCCTGGCGACCGCGCCCGGAAGCAGACAGCTGGCTCTTCTAACCCTACTGGCGGCGGCATTGACCATCGCCTTCGTCTGCTACGGCGAGTTCACTCGAAAGGCGCACGTTTCGGGGTACCTGGTGCCCGACAAAGGCCTAATCAAGGTCTACGCCCCAGCGGCTGGAACGGTGATCGAGCGCCGGGTGGACGAGGGGCAGCAGGTCAAACGCGGCGATCCACTGGCCGTAGTCTCCACCGAGCGAAGCAGCCTCGATACCGTCCAAACCCAAGCCGCCGCCATCGGCCTGGTCAAGCAGCGCCGCGACAGTCTTCGGCGCGAGCGTCTCGCCCGGGAGGAGATCGATCGGCTCAAGTTGCAAAGACTGGATCGACGAATCGCAAGTCTCGAGCACGAGATCGGAAAGCTGGACGACAGCCGCAAGACCCAGCGTCAACGGCTGCTGGCAGCCGAGCAAACGGCGGCACGTTTCGCCAAGCTGAGAACGGACAAGTTCGTGGCCGACGCCCAGGTACAGCAGACGATGGACATCGCGCTGGACCAGCGTGGGCGTCTACAGGACCTCGAGCGCGATCACATTGCGCTCGAGGGGGAGCGCGAAGCGCTTCGCTTCGAACGTGACTCGGCCCTGCTGGAAGCTCAAACACATCTCGCCGCCCTGACCCGTGAAATTGCGGAGTTGGATCAGGAACTCACGGTGTACGAGTCGAACCGCGACATGGTCGTGACTGCCCCCACCGACGGAATCGTTACCGCGATTCTCATCGAACCCGGGCAGCACACCCAACCGGACGCTCCGTTGCTCAACATCATTCCGGACGGGGCGATACTGGAGGCGCAGCTTCTTGTTCCCAGCCATGCCATCGGCTTCGTGGAACAGCAGCAGCAGGTAGCCCTGCGCTACGAAGCCTACCCCTATCAACGATTCGGGCATCACCGGGGGCGAGTCAGGTCCATTGCCAAAACCCTCATCTCCCCCAGCGATGCGGCGCTGCCTATCCCGCTGCAGGAGCCGGTCTACCTGGTGAGTGTCACCCTCGATGCGCAAACCGTCCTGGCATACGGCCGCGAGCTACCGCTCAAGGTGGGCATGCTGCTCGACGGCGACATATTCCTGGACCGGCGCACCGTTCTCGAATGGATACTCGACCCACTCTTTAGCCTAACCAAACGGATATGACCATGTCCGTACTCAATTTGCTCGATTTTTCCGGCCGATCCCGAACGCCGCTGATTCTGCAAAACGAAGTCAGCGAATGCGGCATGGCTTGCCTGGCGATGGTCGCATCCTTCCACGGTTACCGAACGAATCCAGCCGCGTTACAGCGCGAGCACGCGACCGCGACCCGTGGAGCAACCCTCGCCGACCTGATTCGGATTGCCAGCAAACTCAATTTGGGCGCTCGTCCAGTCAAGGTTGGACTGGATGATCTGCGCCGTCTCACGCTTCCCGCAATTCTGCATTGGGATTTCAATCACTTCGTGGTGCTGACGCGGGTACGCGGCGGAACCGTGGAGCTGCATGACCCCAATCGGGGACGGCGCAGTCTGTCGAGGGCCGAAGTCTCAAAGCATTTTACGGGCGTGGCCCTGGAGCTGACGCCGGACCGCGACTTCAAGCCGAAGGAGGCACCCAGCCGGCTCTCCCTGCGCCACCTGCTGGGCAGACTGTCGGGTCTTCGCAAAGCACTGACGACGGTCTTGTTGCTGGCCCTCGCGCTCGAAGTATTCACACTTGTGGGACCGCTGTTCATGCAATTGGTGGTCGACAGCGCGATCGTCTCGGAAGACCGTAACTTATTGTCCCTGCTTGGCATTGGTTTTCTGCTCCTGGGGCTCGTGCGAGTGGGCGTTACCGCGCTGCGTGCATGGGTGGTCATGGTGCTCAGTACGCAGCTCAATTTCCAACTGCTTGGCAACTTATTCCGGCACCTACTGTGCCTGCCGCTTTCCTTCTTCGAGCGCAGGCACCTGGGGGACATCGTTTCGCGGTTCGAGTCCATGACTCATATTCAACGGACGCTGACCACCAGCTTCATCGAGGCGCTGCTCGACGGGCTGATGGTCGTGACGACGCTGCTCATGATGTGGGTCTACTCGGTCGAGCTGACCGCTATGGTGGTCGCGGCTGCGACCCTGTACGCCTTGCTGCGCATTGCCCTCTACCGTCCCCTGCGCGAGGCGCAGGAAGAGGAGATTTCCAGCGACGCGCGGCAGCGGTCCAATTTCTTCGAGACTGTCCGCGGCATCCAGAGTATCAAACTCTTCAACCGCCAACCTCTGCGCCGAACCCAATACGAGAATCTGCTGGCGGACAAGTTCAACGCGGGCATTCGCGTGCAACGGCTCGGGATTCTCTACACGGCGCTGAACGGCTTGGTGTTCGCCGCAGAGAATGTGGCCGTCATCTGGTTCGGAGCCCTCCTTATTTTGGACGGCGGGTTTTCCGTGGGCATGCTGTTCGCCTTCGTGGCCTACAAGCAACAGTTTGTGCAACGGGCAACTGCTCTGGTCGAAAACGGCATCGAACTCAAGATCCTGGGATTACACACGGGGCGGGTCGCGGACATCGCACTTGCTGCGCCGGAACCCGCTCCCGACACCCATTCCGCGACCATCTCTCCGCAACGGCACGACATCCACGTTCGGGACTTGCGCTTCCGCTATGCGGACACGGAGCCACTCGTGCTGGACGGAGTCAGTTTCACTGTCAGAGAAGGCGAGTCCGTGGCGATCGTGGGCCCGTCGGGGTGCGGCAAGACCACGCTGGTGAAGATCCTCGTGGGGTTGCTTCCGCCAACCAGAGGCAAGGTCCAACTGGGCAGCGTCGACATCGACAAGATGGGGCAGGAGCACTATCGGGGAATGATCGGCACGGTCATGCAGGACGATCAGCTATTCGCTGGATCGATCGCAGACAACATCAGCTTCTTCGACTCCGAGCCGGACCTGGAACGCATTACCCAGTGCGCGCGGATCGCGGCGGTACACGGCGACATCATGAATATGCCGATGCACTACCACACCATGGTTGGCGACATGGGTTCCGTGCTATCCGGCGGTCAGAAGCAGCGAATTCTGCTCGCCCGGGCACTGTACAAAAAGCCGAAAATTCTGATTCTCGACGAGGCGACGAGCCATCTGGACGTCACGCGCGAGCAACTCGTCAATGAAGCCGTGATGCGATTGCCGGTCACCCGAATCATCATCGCCCACCGGCCGGAAACCATCGCATGCGCGGATCGAATCATTTCTCTCCACCCGGAGAGCCGCGACGATGAGGCGCAACGGTCTCTAGCGGACGGCGAGTTCTCTCCCGCGGCATGACGGGGACCTGCCGATGTGGACTTTAGCCGAACGCAAGATGCTTTGACGCGTGTCGCGATACGTGAACGATAGCTTGTCCCCCGTCGCGATCGCCCGCTCGACAGCAAGCAAAGCGGAGGCGTAACAGCCCTGGTCGGCGAGTACCCGCGCCAGATTGTTGAGGGACGGCCCATGATCCGGCCGATGCGATAGCAATCGTTGGTAGAGGGCCTCGGCCTGAACCAAAGCACCTCGTGTATGATGGGTATTGGCCAGCCCGAACACAGCCACTTCGCTTTCCGGCCAAAGTTCCGATGCCGCGCCGTAGGCCAATTGCGCCTCCTCCACCTGGCCGGACTGCTCCAGGGCGGCGGCCGCACCGAGGTAGGTCTTCTCTTCCGGTCGCGCCGGAAGCTCGCCGGGCACCACCGACACGATTCCCCAGGAACCCGCCCGCTTCCAGGTTTTCATAAACACCGCGGCCGGCAGCTCCTGGCGGGGATTGGTTCCGGAGCGCAGGATAAACCGATCTTCCGCCGTCCGGTAGCCCACCACCACCGCGTAATGCCACCAAGGAAACCGTTCAAATCCCAGGTTTTGCAGAACCAGAACCGGACGCCCGGCCGTCAATTCGGCAATCAAGGCCTCGAGCTTTGGTTCGATCGGGTACGGCAAGCGCCCGTGCCGGCGCGTTGCCGCCACGAGCTCGATCTGAAGCGATCCCTTCTTGCCGGGAATGTATACCTGGTTTACCAGCGCGTCAGGCGCTACCGGGACGCCGGATGCTCCGAGAACCGTAGCCAGAGCCGCAGGACCGCAGTGGTACGCACGCTGGGGGAAAAAAGGCGTATCCGTCAGCTCGAACTGGGTAACCCCGTCATCCGGAAGTGCGGGTGCGATCACGGGATCGACCGTAGCGCAACCGCCAACCAGGACGCAAACGATGAGAAACCACCGCAATTTAAGAACCTAATCTTCAGATTCGATTGAAGATGTTGGTGACGCCCACGAGCTCCAAAATCAACAGCACCACGAACACCGCCCCGATCAGACCCAGGATGCCGCCGGCAGGTAGTTCGTCCAGGTCCCGTTCCAGCCGCAACAGTTCTTCGTCCGTCAGGGACTGAATCCTTTCCTGTACCGAAGCCGAATCGACTCCCATTGCCAGAAGTTGCTCCTGGACCGCCTCTTGCGACAGCACTCGGTCGACCCGTTCCAGGCGGTCTTGCCGTTCCAGCGACTCCATCAGCGCCTGGGTGGACACGGTTCCAGCCTGGGCCATGATGGGAAAGCCGATGCCAATCATGGTAATGGTCACGATTAGCGCGACCGTCTTACGAATAGTCTCCCTGAACATGGCAACCTCTCGTATTGCATTTTTGGGGGCGGCGCGCCGGCGCCGCACGGTGTGAAACGCTGTAAGTATACATTCTCGGCGGGTCGGCGGATTGCCGGAACCCCGTGGCTAGATCCGATCTACAAATTTCGATCTGCAGGAGCCGGCTTGCTGGCGAACGGTTTGAGGGCCGTTCTGGCACTGCCGGATCAAACCACGCCGGATTCCTGGCGTCGGGTTGAGAGGAATGGTGCTAGGAATCGCGCTGTGTGAGACGCATCGGGGTGCTCGGCAAACCACTCGGGCGTACCCTGGGCGACGATGCGGCCACCTTGGTCGCCACCCTCGGGGCCGAGATCGACGATCCAGTCGGCTTCGGCGATGACGTCCAGGTTGTGCTCGATGGCGATTACCGTGTTACCGGCGTCCACCAGTCGATGCAACACCCGGAGCAGGCGTTCCACGTCCGCCATGTGCAGGCCGACGGTTGGCTCGTCCAGCAGGTACAGGTTCCCGCTGCCGTGCGATACCCTCGGACGGGCGGCACGGAGCTCGGAGACGAGCTTCATCCGCTGTGCCTCGCCACCGGATAGGGTTGGGCTCGGCTGACCCAGCGTGAGGTAGCCGAGGCCCACGTCCCTGAGCAGGGACAGGGTAGCGTGCACCTTCCGATGGGCCGAAAAATACTCGACCGATTCATCCACGCTCATGGCGAGCACGTCTCCGATGCTCTTTCCTCGGTACTTGACAGCCAATGTCTCCACACCGAAGCGTGCCCCGCGACAGGACTCGCAGGTGACTTTCACATCGGGCAGAAAACTCATCTCGATCCGACGAACGCCCTGGCCATCGCAGGTGTCGCAACGCCCCCCTCGAACATTAAATGAGAACCGCGCCGGCTCGTATCCGCGGATTCGGGCTTCCGGCGTGCCCGCGAACAATTTGCGGATGTGATCCCAGATGCCGATGTAGGTCGCCGGGCAAGACCGAGGAGTCTTGCCAATCGGGGTCTGGTCCACCTCGACGATTTTCTGCAAACCGTCCCACCCGTCGATTGCGGCACACCCGTCGAGACTCGTCCTTGCCCGCCCACGGGTCCGGACGCCTGCGAGCAGGCGGCTCAAATTGTCGTGCAGCACGCGCCGAACCAGCGAGCTCTTGCCGCTACCACTGACGCCTGTGACGCAAACCAGTCGCTGTAACGGCAGGCGGATGCTGAAATGCTGCAGATTGTGCAGATTGGCGCGACGAACGCCCAAGATGTCGTGCTGCTGCTTCCGGCGACGATCCAACTGGACCGGGCGGCGCTGGAAGAGAGGATGCCGGAGGGGCTCCAAGAGGGTTCTGCCCGTGATCGACTCCGGGCAGGATATGAGATCCTCCAGCGTTCCCTGGGCAACGACCCGGCCCCCGTCGACCCCGGCACCCGGCCCAAGATCCACCAGATGCTCCGCGCATCGTATGGTGTCCTCGTCGTGCTCCACGACGAGGACTGTGTTGCCCTTGCCACGGAGATTCCGAAGCGTGTCCAGCAACATGCGGTTGTCGCGGGGATGCAGGCCGATGGTGGGCTCGTCGAGGATATAGCACACACCGCGGAGGTTGGATCCGAGCTGAGCGGCGAGGCGGATGCGCTGGGCTTCCCCACCCGACAAGGTGGGCGCGGCCCGGTCCAATCGAAGATAGCCTAACCCCACCTGATCCAAAAAAGCGAGCCGGGCGCAAAGCTCGGCAATCAGGTCCGTGGCAATCTGAACTTCAGTCTCGTTCAGCTCGAGCTGGCCAAGGTAGCGTCTGGCATCGACGACCGACCGGCCCGTTATCTCGGCCAAGCTTCGGCCCCGAAAACGAACGGCGAGCGCCTCGGGTCGCAACCGCCGGCCGCCGCACGCGGGGCACTCGCTCGCCTGGTTCGCATCCTGCCAGAAGTCCTCTTCTCCGCTCTGCTGCTCGTCGAACTCGGGCAGGTATAGACCAGTGCCGAAACAGCTTTGACACCAGCCATGCCGGGAATTGAACGAAAACAGACGGGGATCGAGGGCGGGAAAACTTCGCGCGCAGCTCGGACAAGCCCGCTCCGTGGAAAGCAGCTCCTCCTCGCCACGTAAGGTGACTTTCACAGCGCCCTTTCCGAACGCCAGCGCCAGGTCGAGCATTCCACTCACGTCATGCTCTGAATCGGCTTTCGCCTCCACCTGCCCGACGGGCAGGTCAATGTCGTGCTCCTCGAATCGATCGAGCCTCGGCCATTCGGCCGTCGGCAGATCGACGCCGTCCACGCGCAGGGTGTCGAAGCCCTTGCCGGCGGCCCAGGTTGCCAAATCCGTGTAATAGCCTTTTCTCGCCACCACCAGCGGTGCGTGGAATAACAGTGTTTGCCCACGCCCGATTTTCATGAGTCTGGCGAGGATGGAATCGCGGTTCTGGGGCCGAATCGGAATATCGCATTCGGGACAGTATTGGATGCCCAGCTTGACATAGAGGAGACGCAGGTAGTGGTAGACCTCGCTCGCCGTGGCAACCGTGCTCTTGCGCCCGCCCCGACTGGTGCGCTGTCCAATGGCCACAGTGGGTGGAATGCCGTGAAGGGCATCCACGTCGGGGCGTGCCGCAGGCTGTACGAATTGCCGGGCGTAGGCGTTCAGTGACTCCAGGTAGCGGCGCTGTCCCTCGGCGAAGAGGATGTCGAATGCCACGGTGCTCTTGCCGCTGCCGCTGATGCCCGTAATCACCGTGAATCGGTCTAGGGGCAAATCCACCCGAACGTTCTTGAGATTGTGCTCGCGAGCATTTCGGATGCGAATGCGGTCTGGGGGCCCGTAGGAAGCGGGACGTTCGCCGACGGCCTCGCGCGGCGACAACCCGGATGCCGATTCGCTGAAATCCTTCATGTATGCGGCCAGAGCACTGCCCGTATGACTTGGGCCGCACTCGACGATCCGCTCTGGGGGGCCGGCGCAAACCACGCTGCCTCCGGCATCGCCGCCTTCGGGACCCATGTCGATGACCCAATCCGAAGCTGCGATGACATCCAGGTTGTGCTCGATGACCAGGACTGAGTTGCCGCGGACGAGCAGGGCCCGAAAAGCGCCGAGCAGTCGGGAAATGTCCTCGAAGTGCAACCCGGTGGTGGGCTCATCGAACAGGAACAATCTCGGCCCGCGTCGCCCGTCGCCGCTCTTGGCCAGGTGCCCGGCCAGTTTCAGCCGCTGGGCCTCACCTCCGGACAACGTCGGCACCGGCTGACCGAGCCGAAGGTAATCGAGCCCTACTGCCATCAGCGGCTCGAGCCCTCGGCGCACGGCGGGCCGGTCCAAGAACAACTGGAACGCATCGGCCACGGTCATGTCCAGCACATCCGCGACAGACCGGGCGATCCCGTCCCCGGAAACGATACGAATGTCGATAATTTCCGGTCGATATCGGCAGCCATCGCATTCCGGGCAACGCAAGTACACGTCGCTCAGAAACTGCATTTCCACATGCTCGAACCCGTTCCCGGCGCAGCTCGGACAACGGCCGTTGCCGGAATTGAAGCTGAACGACCCGGGCAGGTAGCCCCGCTCGCGAGCGAGCGGCTCCGCCGCAAACAGCTTTCGAATGGCGTCCCAGGCGCCCACATAGCTCGCGGGATTGGATCGGGTGGTTCGACCAATCGGCGTTTGATCCACCAGGACCACGTCGTCGACATGCTCGTGCCCGAGGATGCCCCTATGCTCACCGGCCGCCTCGGTAGGGTGTCCCTTCAGTTTCGAGAGAGCGCGATAGAGGACGATTTCCATGAGAGTGGATTTACCGGATCCGGAAACGCCGGTCAGGCAAACCAGGCGTCTCAAGGGAATATCGACATCGACGTCGTTCAGATTGTGCGCCGAGGCGCCGATAACCTGGAGTTGCGCTTCGTCGAGCACGGGTTCGCGCGCGTCGCCCGGGGCGACTCGACGCCTCCCCGCCAGATAGTCGGCGGTCACCGATCGAGGACACTGAAGCAACGACTCCGGCGAACCGAAAAACACGATCTCCCCGCCCCGCTCGCCGGGGCCGGGACCCATGTCGATGACCCGGTCGGCCGCACGCATCACTTGCGGGTCGTGCTCGACCACAAGGAGGGAATTGCCGGCGTCTCGCAATCGGTGCAGCACACCCAGTACGCGATTTATGTCCCGCGGATGGAGCCCAATACTCGGCTCGTCCAGTACGAACAGGGTATTGACCAGAGAGGTCCCCAATGCGGTCGTGAGATTAATCCTCTGCACCTCGCCACCACTCAACGTGCGGGACTGTCGGTCCAGCGTCAAATAGCCCAGACCAACCTCACAGAGATAGGCGAGTCGCGTTCGGACCTCGCCGAGCAACAAATCCGTTGCGTCATCGAGTGGTTGGGGAAGGGTCAATTGGTCGAAGAACGCTCGACAGCGCGCCAGCGGCAGGCACATGACCTCATAGGCGTGCAGACCCGGCAATCGACGGTACCGGCCTTGTTCGATGTCCACGTGGCGTGGCACGAAACGGTGCTCCGGAGGGAGAACGGCATTTGCCTCGGCACGGTTTCCAACCCGCCAATTCAAGGCTTCGTCCTTGAGCCGTGCCCCGCCGCAAGCGGCGCAGGTTCGGTAGGCCCGGTACTTGGACAGGAGCACACGGATGTGCATCTTGTAGCTCTTGCTTTCGAGCCAATCGAAGAAGCGTCGTGCGCCGTACCAAACCCCCTCGTCCCAGTCACCTTCCCCTTCGATTACCCACCGGCGCTGGTCCTCGCTCATTTCGCTCCACGCAACGTCGGCGGGAACGCCCCGTTTCCGTGCGAAGGTGAGCAAATCCGATTGGCATTCTCGGTAGCTCTTGGACTGCCAGGGTCGAATGGCGCCGTTCTTCAGACTCAGCGATACGTCGGGTACCACCAGCTCATAGTCGATTCCCATGACGCGGCCGAAGCCGCGGCAAGTGCCGCAGGCACCCAGAGGCGAGTTGAACGAGAACAAGCTGGGGAGCGGTTCTCGATAGTGGCGGTCGCAATCCGGGCAGTGCAGGTCGTTCGAGTAGCGCATCGGATCGCCGCCCTCGACCGGGTACACGTCGGCCCGCCCCTTGCCGCGCTCGAATGCCGCCTCGAGTGCTTCCACGAGGCGGTCGCGGCGGTCCGGGGCGAGTCGAATACGGTCTTGCACAACATGCAGCAACCGGTCGCTCGACGGGTGGAACCGAGTGTACCC
>JBFGYN010000052.1:0-13361 GCA_041587415.1 Candidatus Competibacterales bacterium
AAATATCCGGGCTAGTCAGGGGTGCTGGCTCGATGGGTAAAGAAGAGGTACTTCTCGTCTACGACAAGCAGTGCCCCGTTTGTCACGGCTACTGCCAACTGGTGCAGATTCGCGATGGTGGGGCGAACCTGCGACTGGTCGATGCCCGGGAATCGAGCGAGGTCATGGACGAGATCACCGCCAAAGGCCTGGATATCGACCAGGGGATGGTGCTGAAAAAGGGGGGGCAGGTGTTTTATGGAGCAGACGCGATTCATGAATTGGCTTTGATGAGTCGTCAGTCAAACGCATTCAGTCGACTCAACCACTGGACTTTCAAATCGAAGAGGGTCTCAGGTGTTATCTACCCCATACTTCGAGGGTGCCGGAACCTCATTTTGAAAGCGCTTCGCAAATCGAAGATCAACAATCTCGAGCATGAAGGCAATGCCCGATTTTGACTGCGAATTGATCACTGTGCGTCACTTCGCCGGCAGCGCCCGAACGGCACCCGGCGATTTCATGGAATCATGCCAGGTTTAGAAATCGATGCCATGAGTCATTCCTACCGGACGCTTTCTCCTGTTTTGTATCTCCCACACGGCGGCGGACCTTTACCCCTTCTGGGCGATCCAAGGCACGAGAAATTGGCAATATTTTTGGAGGAAATTCATGGGCGGCTTGGCGAACCGTCCGCGATCCTCGTGATAAGCGCTCACTGGGAGGAGGCGCAGCCGACGATCACGAGCGGCGCGAGTCCCAGCTTGATATACGACTACTACGGATTTCCGGCCGAAGCCTATCGTGTCAAATATCCCGCACCCGGTGAACCTCGATTGGCGAATCACGCCCGAGAGCTAATGAAGATTGCGGGTATCCGGGCCAGGCTGGACGAATCGCGCGGTTTCGACCACGGTCTGTTCGTGCCCCTGAAGATCATGTATCCGAGTGCCAACATCCCGTGTATTCAGCTGTCCTTATTAAAGAATTTGAGCCCGGGGGAGCACATTGCACTCGGTAAGTCGCTTGCGGCCTTACGACAAGAGAATGTGTTGGTTGTCGGCTCGGGCATGTCGTTTCACAACATGAAGGGTTTTCTCGCTCCAGGCAACGGCGGAGATGCCGAAGACGTCGAGTTCGATCGCTGGTTAGTCGAGACTTGCACGAGCGAGAATCTGGGGCCCGAGATCCGAGAGGGGCGGCTTGCGGAGTGGGCGTCGGCGCCCTGGGCCCGATTTTGTCATCCGAGGGAAGAGCACTTGTTGCCGCTGCACGTTTGCTATGGCGTCGCTTGCAAGGAAACGCCAAGCGCGGAGATGGTGTTCAACGATGAGGTGCTGGGCAGGCGGGTCAGCGCCTTCCTGTGGAAGTAAAGACCCGCGGCTGGTCACGCATCCCACCCACTCGAGCGACAATGGCAGAAGGATTTCTCGATACCAGAGCAACCCGTCGGCGGCACGATGATGGCGATGATCTATCCTTAGGGTGATCACAGTGGCGGCTCCACCGCCGCGGGGGCAAACGCTCCAAGCTGAGGTCGAATTCGACTGCAAGGAATGACGCCATGCTGTTCGCAACGAATCGCACACCGAAGCAATCCGTCCGCACACGGTTAAATCGCCCCATCAGCTTCCACCTTCAGGACACGAGCGCCGCACACCATATGTATTTTTGCGAGCGGCTGGGAATAAGTGACTACGTGGAAATCGGCAACGTTGCCTTCTTCGACCGACTGAAAGCATTGCCGAATGAGAAGACACAGGTGCTGCTGTACATACACGGGTTCAATAGCACCGACGAGGCGGTAATCTTTCCACGTGCGGAACGCTTGCAGCAGCTTTTCGACCAGGTGGGCGGGGAGGGCCTGGTGCACGTGGTGCCATTGATCTGGCCCTGCGACGACGACAGCTTCACAGCCATTGCGGACGACTACTGGGACGATCAGCGAGCCGCGGATCAAAGCGGCGTTGCCTTCGCCAGAATGCTCGGCAAATTCGACGAGTGGCGGCGAAAGGAGGCAGAGCTGGCCAACCCTTGTGTTCGGCGGATCAACGTGCTGGCCCACTCCATGGGCAATCGAGTCTTGCGCAATACCCTCAAGATTTGGGTCGAGAACGAAGGGTCCGGTTCGATGCCGCAGTTGTTCCGCAACGTGTTCATGGTTGCGGCTGACGTGGTGAACCACACGCTCGAGGCGGGCGAGGAGGGGGAGCACATTCCGGTCTCTGCCCGAAATCTGGTCGTTTATTACGCGAACGACGACCTGGCCATGCCCGCGAGTAAGGTTGCCAACCTCAGGAACAGGACGGTTTCAAGACGTCTTGGGATGACCGGGCCGGAAGACATGGACGCGGTTCCCAAGAACGTATTCGAGGTTGACTGCGACAGTTTCAACAATACCTGTGATCGGCCCAAGGGGCACTCGTACTTCTTGGACTGCCCCGGCGGCGATACTAGTCCGGTGTTGGGGCATATGGTGGAGGCGATCAAGGATGGACGGGTGGATCCGCCTGTGCGTCATCACATATTGCCAAGGCCGTGAGACGGGTAGCCACGCCGCGGGCTGCGGCGGACTGGCCGACAACGTGCGGCCAGTCAATTGCAATCCACGTGCTCGGGTCCCCGGGGGGAGGATCGGGGTAGGGAGATTCGCCGCACCGGCAATCTCGTCCTGAAGCCGGGTGAGAGCGGTGAGCCAGAGGTGGCAGATTTTCCCTACTTGATCTCCACTTCGGCAGATTCCCTCAACGATTTCATATACTGGGCGAGTGCGTCGCTCTGCACCTGTTGGGTCAGCTTGGGCCTGACCGATTCAAAGGTAGGCGGCTCGACTGCGCGGGAATCTTCCAACAGGATCACGTGCCAGCCGAACTGGGTCTTGACCGGCTCGCTGCTGTGCTTCCCCTTCTCCATGCTGCTGACGGCGTTGCCAAATTCCGGCACCATGGACGATGACTGAAACCAGCCCAGGTCCCCACCGTTCGGGCCGGACGGTCCCGTCGAGCGTTCCTTGGCGAGCTCTGCGAAGTCGCTGCCGGCGTCCAACTCCCCGATGACTGCCTTCGCTTCCTCTTCCGATTCGACGAGGATGTGACTGGCCTTGAACTCCTTGCCCTCGGCAGCTTCGTACTGCTCGTCGTAGGCACTGCGGAGGGCCGCGTCGTCGGGGACGTTGTTCTCCAAAAACTCCTTCACGGCCATGTTCGCAAGGACATTGCGCTGGGCCACGAGCATCAGTGCCTCGACCTCGGGGCGCTTATCCAAACCCTGCTCGAGCGCTACTTTTTGAAGTAGCTCCTGTATCACGAGCTCTTCGACCGGTGAGCCGCTTGCGTTGCGGCCGCGGGTCTGGACGTATGCGGTCAACAGACTCCGGGGTAGGGCCTCGCCATTGACGATCGCAACGGCGGGGTCTTCCGTCGTGGCGGCGTCTTCAGCAGACAGGGCGGGCAGACTGAGGGATGCGAGGCTCAACGCCAACACCGAGGCGCGAAAACAAGTCATAGTGGGAAGCTCCGTGCAATGGCTGGCCCAAAACTTATCGGGCAAATTTGGGAGAGGGCGGCGGGTCGGCGCCGCCGTTGGTCAACGGGGAAACACGCGCTTGAAGGGCAGCACTTCTACTGACGCATAGACCCCTGCGTCGACGTAGGGATCAGCGTCGGCCCAGGCTTTCGCCGTTTCCAGGGAATCGAACTCGGCGAGGATCAGACTGCCGGTAAAGCCCTCCGGCCCGGGATCCTCGGAATCGATCGCAGGGAAGGGGCCCGCCGTGATCAATCGGCCTTGATCTTGTAGGCTCTCCAGACGTTTCAGGTGCTCCGGGCGCGCCTTCGTGCGGCGCGCCAGACTGTCGTTGGTGTCCCTACCGATGATTGCATACAGCATTCCCTAATCCCATGCCAATCGTAGAAGGCGCGTACTATGCCAGTACCCTTTGGCACGGGCAATGCCGCGCTTTGTGTTGACCCCAAATTGGCGAGACGGTTCAATGCGCCGCCATGAGCCAGTTCTTCGAGATTCACCCAGTCAATCCCCAAGCTCGCCTCGTAGCGCGCGCCGTGGATATAGTGAAGCAGGGCGGGCTGATCGCCTATCCGACGGATTCCTGCTACGCGTTCGGCTGTCAGATTGGTGAGAAGGCCGCGTTGGAACGGATTCGGAGGATTCGACAAACCGGCAAGGATCACAACTTCACACTCGTCTGTCGGGACCTTTCCGAGATTGCCACCTACGCGCGGATCGACAATTCCAATTTCCGGCTGATCAAGGGTCTAACACCGGGCCCCTACACATTCATCCTTCGGGCCACCAGCGAAGTACCGAGACGCTTACAGCACCCCAAGCGACGCACTATTGGGCTCAGGGTTCCGAACAACGCCATTGTTTCGGCGTTGTTGGCGGAGCTTGCTGAGCCAATCATGAGCTCCACATTGATTCTGCCGGGCGATGAGATTCCCCTGACCGACGGCCCAGAGATCCGAGAACGCCTGGAGCACGAGGTGGACTTGGTGATCGACGGCGGCGTGTGTAGCCACGAACCCACAACGGTCATCGACATGGTCGGGGATGTGCCGAAGATTACGCGTATGGGCCGTGGCGAGGTGGAATTCCTTTCCTGACCCGTTGGAGCAATCGCACCGCTGATGGTACGGAGGTCCAAGCAAAGTTCCGCAGCCAGCAAATAATTCTCCCCATGCAATTCGCGCTCGGCTACTGTGCCCACCATCCGTATAATACGCCGATGCAAGAATTGAATTTAATCCAGCAAGTCATCATTGCGGCTCCCCCAATCCTACTCGCCATCACCTTGCACGAGGTGGCCCATGGCCGGGTTGCTCTGCGCCTGGGCGACCCGACGGCGCGAGACTTGGGTCGTTTGAGTCTCAATCCGCTTCGCCACGTGGACCCGGTAGGAACCGTTCTCGTTCCTCTGCTCATGTTACTGTCGAGCAAGTTGCTGCTCGGGACCGGCTTACTATTCGGCTGGGCCAAACCGGTTCCGGTGGATTTCCGACGGCTTCGAAATCCGCGACGGGACATGGCCTTTGTCGCGCTGGCTGGACCCATGTCGAACATTGTCATGGCGATTTGCTGGGCGTCGATTTTTAAGTGGTTCGCGCCTGCCATCGATAGCGGCGGGGGCTGGTTGGCGACGCCGATGATTTACATGGCGGGCGTAGGAATCACTATAAATATCATCCTTGCCGTACTGAATTTATTGCCGATTCCTCCACTGGATGGCGGTCGGGTTGCGGTCGCCGTGTTACCGCGTGCGCTGGCTGTGCCGTTGGCGCGGAGCGAGCGATACGGCCTGCTCATTATCATTGCGATGTTCGCCACAGGCATATTGGGGAAAATCCTCATGCCAGCAATGGAATTCGTCCAAAGAATCATTTTTTGGATCGTTTGATCTTCACTGGGGAATACACCAACACATGACTTCGAGTAGTCGACGTGTGCTGTCAGGTATGCGTCCAACCGGCCGCCTGCATCTGGGCCACTATCACGGGGTTCTTAAGAGCTGGATCGAGCTCCAGAACAAGTACCATTGCTACTACTTCGTGGCAGATTGGCATGCGCTGACAACCCATTACGAAGATCGGGAAATCATTGCCGACAGCGTCTGGGAAATGGTGGTGGATTGGCTGGCGTCCGGGGTGGACCCGAATTCCGCGACATTGTTCATCCAGTCGCATGTGGCGGAACACGCGGAGCTTCATTTGTTGCTCTCGATGTCGACGCCGCTCGGATGGCTCGAACGGGTGCCCAGCTATAAGGATCAGCAACAAAAGCTGGCTGACCGGGATCTCGGCACTTACGGATTTCTCGGTTATCCGGTGCTTCAGAGCGCGGACATCCTCATGTACCGGGCAGGGCTGGTACCGGTTGGAGAAGATCAGGTTGCGCACGTGGAGCTGACCCGTGAAATCGCGCGCCGTTTCAACCACATATACGGGAAGGAAGCGGGTTTCAAGGACAAGGCAGAGGCGGCTGTCCAGAAAATGGGTAAGAAGAATGCACGCCTCTATACCGATTTGAGGCGCCGCTATCAGGAGCGCGGTGATTCGGAGGCGTTGGCGGTTGCTCGGGCACTCCTTGCAAACCAGCAGAATCTGACTCGCGGCGATCGCGAGCGCTTATTCGGGTATTTGGACGGGACGGGGCGCGTGATCCTGCCGGAGCCGGAGGCACTGCTCACGCCAACGCCCAAGATGCCCGGTCTCGATGGACAGAAAATGTCCAAGTCCTATCGCAATACAATCTCACTTCGCGACGACGTCAATGACGTCGAGCAGAAGCTCCGGACGATGCCGACGGATCCGGCTCGAGTGCGGCGCAGTGATCCTGGTGATCCGGACAAGTGTCCCGTTTGGCAGTTCCATCAGGTCTATTCCGATGCCGACGTCCAAAGCTGGGTGCAGGCGGGTTGTCGAAGTGCCGCCATCGGTTGTGTCGAATGCAAGCAGCCGGTAATAGAGGGCGTCAGGGAAGAGCTGAAACCGATTCAGGAGCGCGCGCGCGAGTACGAGCAAGACCTTAGAACCGTCAAGAGCATCATTGAGAAAGGCTGCGACGCGGCGCGAGAGGAGGCCCAGCGCACCATGTCGGAAGTGCGAGCTTCAATGGGTCTCGACTACGCCTGAAAATGAGCATACCGGCAACCATCGTCGAACCGGTCGCCCGGGTTCAGGGGCAGCCCTATGGCGATTTGCCCGATGATCTCTACATCCCGCCTGACGCGCTGGAAGTGTTCTTGGAGACCTTCGAGGGTCCGCTTGATCTGCTGCTGTATCTGATTCGCCGACAGAATCTCGATATTCTCGATATCCCGGTTGCATTGGTAACGCGCCAGTACATGGAATATATCCAGGTAATGTGCGATCTGCGACTGGAACTGGCGGGCGAATACCTCGCCATGTCGGCCATCCTGGCCGAGATCAAGTCTCGGATGCTTCTGCCGCGGCACGCCGAGGAAGAGGAGGAAGACGATCCGCGAGCGGAGTTGGTCCGACGTCTTCAGGAATACGAACGATTTCGCCACGCGGCACGGGCTCTGGACGGCATGGCGCGGCTGGAAAGGGATCTCCACACGGTGGACGCCGCATACGACCACCTGGAGCGGCCCCGTCCGCAGCCCGACGTGGACCTGCGTGAACTCCTTCTTGCCTTGGCGCAGGTCATGCGGCGTGCGGAGCATTTGACGCACCACACTATTCATCGTGAGAAGCTTTCGGTTCGTGAGCGCATGTCGCGGCTGCTCGATCGGCTGGATGCCGACGGTTACACGGAGTTCAGCTCCCTGTTCACTGCGGAGGAAGGTCGAATGGGCGTGGTTGTGACCTTGCTCGCGGTCTTGGAGCTGGTCCGTGAGAGGGTGATCGAGGTGATGCAGAACGAAGCGTACGGAGCGATCTACCTGAGGGCGCGGGCATGAACGGGCTCGGATTGAAGCAAATCGTGGAAGCCGCCTTGCTGGCTTCGGACAAGCCGCTTTCCATTGACCGACTCGGCAGCCTGTTCGAGTCGTCGGGGCGCCCCCAACGGGACGAGATTCAAAGGGCGTTGGAAGAGCTCGAGTCCGAGTACGTGAGCCGGGGCGTGGAATTGGTGTGTGTCGCCACGGGTTACCGATTCCAGGTGCGACAAGAACTGTCGCCCTGGATATCGCGGCTCTGGGAAGAAAGGCCGCCAAAGTACTCGCGTGCACTACTCGAAACATTGGCGATCATTGCCTACCGTCAACCGGTAACTCGCGGGGATATCGAGGAAATTCGTGGTGTCAGCGTGAGCACCAATATCATCCGGACGCTGGCGGAGCGAAATTGGGTTCGAGTGGTGGGCCACAAAGACGTACCGGGACGTCCCTCCCTTTATGCAACGACCCGGGAGCTTCTCGATTACTTCAATCTCCGGTCGCTTGCCGAGTTACCGTCGCTGCCCGAGATTCGTGCATTGGAGCCAGAGTTGGATCCCATGCTCGACGACGGCCGCGGACGAGCCGAACCATCGACCGAATCGGAGCCGATCGTGGCGCAAGCGGCAGCCGAGGCCGTCGCCCGATGAGCGATGTGCGGTTGCAGAAGTGGCTCGCGGACCGCGGCGTCGGATCCCGTCGGGAAATCGAGCAATGGATTCGCGATGGCCGTATCGCGGTGGATGGAAAGCGGGCGCAGTTGGGTTGTTGCGTTACGGGTGTCGAGCGCGTTCGGGTCGACGGCCGCCTCGTCGCGAAAAGCCGTGCTCGGCAGCGTCGGCGCGTCATCGCCTACTACAAGCCCGAGGGTCAGGTAACCAGCCGCAATGATCCGGAGGGGCGCCCGACGGTCTTTGAAGCCCTACCCAGACTCCGAACCGGCCGCTGGATCGCCATCGGGCGGCTCGACTTGAACACTCAGGGATTACTGGTGCTGACCACCGATGGCGAGCTTGCCAATCGGCTAATGCACCCCCGCTATCAGGTGGAACGTGAATACGCTGTCCGGGTCCTGGGCGACGTGGATGGCGCAATGGTGGAGCGATTGCAGGCAGGCGTCGTGCTCGACGACGGCACGGCGCGTTTCGACTGCATCGCAGATGCGGGCGGCGAAGGGGCGAATCATTGGTATCACGTGATCCTCCGGGAGGGCCGTCGGCGCGAAGTGCGCCGCCTTTGGGAATCCCAGGGCGTGCGGGTCAGTCGGTTGGTGCGAATCCGTTACGGGACGGTACATCTGCCGCGTCCGTTGCGGCCGGGCCAGTGGAAGGAACTCGACGGACCGGATCTAAACGCCCTCCTGAGCAGTGTTGGATTGGATCCGGAACGCCAGACGGCAAAGAAGCACGGGTCCAGTCGCGCTCGGAGACCGTCGGGGGGCAGGCGCTCCGGCAGCGCCCGCCGCGGTTCGCCCCAACGCCGAGGACGATGAGTCCTGATCCGATTCGGATCGTGCGCAAGCTGCTGTATCACTATGGGCGGCAAGGCTGGTGGCCGGCGGACACACGGTTGGAGGTGATTCTCGGTGCGGTTCTGGTGCAACATACCGCCTGGCAAAACGTCGAGCGCGCATTGGCCCGGCTGCGAAAGGCCGGGGCGCTGGACCCCAGCGCTATCGTCGGCATGGACGACGAGCCCCTGTGGGACTTGCTGCGTCCGGCGGGGACTTACCGGGTCAAAGCGCGCCGCCTGCGAGCCATTTGCGCATGGTTGTGTGACTGCGGGCCGCTGCCGGAGTTGTCCCACTCGCCGACGGACCGGCTTCGCGCAAACTTGCGGTCAGTGCACGGTATCGGGCCGGAAACCGCCGACGCCATCTTGCTCTATGGCTTTCAGCGGCCGGTATTCGTGGTGGACGAATATGCCCGGCGACTGTTCGAGCGTCTGGGTTGGAAAGATGCCCGGGCACCGTACGAACGATTCCGCCGAGCAATGCAAGCCAGCCTGCCCGTCGACGTTAATTTCCTGAACGAGAGTCATGCGTTGATCGTGGCGCATGGAAAAGAGGTTTGTCGCAAACGCCCTGCCTGCGAGCGTTGCTGCCTATTGGCGGACTGTCCGACCGGCCGTGCAGCGCGCGGAAGTCGCCAGACAAGAATCGTCGTTACCCCATAATGGAGCTGGGCTACATGATCCGGCGAAGAAATACCGTACTATCGCAGACAGGTATCCGGCATCTTTGCAGTATTCAGGTCCCCGAAATCGATTGAGTGGTTAATGACGAATTCAAGCAATGAGTTTTGCCGGTCCCGGACGGAACCTGGAGCAACACCCGGGTTGCAGCAAAAGGCAGACGGCACGGCGGCTTGTTCTGGGCCGGCACACCGGGAAATTCCAGTCTCAGCGGATACCTGGTCGACGCCGGTGCTGGCCCTCGCCACGGCAAACAACCGAGAGCCGACCCGCAACCGTCACGAGGACCGCTGGATGCCAGTCATTGCGCAAAATGTGCACCAGCATTCTCAGCGCAAGTCCAGAGCGGCCGAGGGGAGACGGTCAGCCGTTGGGGCTGCGAGCGGAATTGCACTCAGCCTGCTTTTGGCCGCGGCGCTCCCGACTTTGGTCGCCGCGGCGGATCCTGGCCCCGTTGCGGGTGCGACGGCGGGCTCGGAGGCAATCTCCCCCGGCACGGAGCGGAACGCACATCACATGGAGCAGGGCGCACGCCACTTTCGAGCGGGTGATTTCGTCAATGCCCGCCTCGCCTGGCAAAACGCCTTCGCCGGCTATACTGCCGACGACGACGCCAAAGGCCAGGCACTCGCACTTGCTCGAAGCGGCGAAGCGAGTCTCGCCATTGGTCAGGTCCCACGTGGAATCGAGTCACTCAGCCGCGCGCTCGAGATTGCCGAAGCGGCCGATGATCCACGGCTCCAGTCCGCGATCGGCGCGAGTCTCGGGAACGGCTATGCAACGGCCGGCCGCTTCGACCGCGCCGAAGCACTGCTGCGCTGGAGCGTCGAGTCTGCCGAGCGCATTGGTGACGAGAAAACCGTCGCATCGGCTTCGAACAACCTTGGAAATCTATTCGCTACGCAAGGGCGCTTCGATGAGGCTGAACAGGCCTTCCGACGTGCTCTGGATGGCGCACGTACGACCGGTGATCAGGAATTGGCCATCCGCGCGTCGGCGAATCTCGCGAGAACGCTGGTCGAGACCGGGCGACAGGAAGAGGCGGCACAGCTTCTATTCGTAAGCCTCGATCAGATCGACCAGCTGAGCGCCACGCACCAGAAGGCGTACAGTCTGATCAGCATTGGGCGGCTGTTTACACGCATTGCGTCCACCGACGGCCATGCCAAAAGTGAGTGGGTCGAAGCAGCATACCAAGCGCTGAGTAAAGCCTCTCGCATCTCCGAGAAGCTTGGTGACCAGGCAGGAGAGTCTTACGCGCTGGGCTACCTGGGCAATCTCTACGAGTGGGTGGGTCGTTACGACGAGGCGCTGCAGCTCACTCAGCAGGCGATCGTTGTGGCTCAGCGTGCCGACACCAAGGAAGCGTTATACCGTTGGTATTGGCAAGCCGGGCACATTCTCGTTGCGAAAGACGACAGGGAATCGGCCATTTTCTCGTACCAACAGGCAGTCGATACGCTGGAATCGATTCGCCAGGACGTTAACGCCGGTATACGCGCGCGCAAGACCACTTTTCGGGAAACGGCTGGTCCGGTGTATTTCGAGCTGGCAGACCTGCTTTTGCGGCGCTCTGCGAATCAGCGCAACGAAGACCGTGCGACCCAGGATCTCGTCGACGCGCGGCAAACGGTCGAGCTCTTGAAAGGGGCGGAACTCGAAGACTATTTCCAGGACGACTGCGTTGCGGCTCTACAGGCGAAGACTGCCGGCATTGATCGATTGGAAAGCCGCACGGCCGCAATCTACCCAATCATCCTCGATGACCGGACGGAAATGCTGTTGAGTCTGCCCGACGGTATCGAGCGCATTTCGGTCGCAGTGGGAAAAACTGCCCTGACGGCGGAAATTCGTGCGTTCAGGAGCAAGCTCGAGAAGCGTACCACTCACGAGTACTACGTCCATGCCCGCCAACTGTACGATTGGCTGTTTCTGCCCATCGAACCCGCGCTGCAGAAGCACGGAATCGAAACACTCGTGATCGTTCCGGATGGGGCAATGCGCACCATTCCGCTGGCGGCGCTGCACGATGGAGAACGGTTTCTGGGCGCCCGCTACGCGCTGGCGACAACGCCTGGACTGACCTTGACCGATCCACGCCCCATCGAGCGCAAGAACGTGGAGCTGCTGGCCAACGGCTTGTCGGTGTCCGTGCAGGGATTCCCGAGCCTGCCGAGCGTCGATGACGAGATCGCGAGCATCGAACGGCTTTACGGCGGAACTATTCTGAAAAATAAGGAATTCGTGGTTGCCAACATGGAGCGCGCACTGTCGAAAAATCCATTCTCGATCGTTCATATCGCGTCCCACGCCCAGTTCGACAGCAACCTCGACAGCACCTTTCTGCTCACTTACGACGGCAAGCTGAGCATGAACGCCCTGGAACAGTTCATCGGCAGCACCAAGTTTCGCGACGACCCAGTGGAACTGCTGACTCTGAGTGCCTGCCAAACGGCCGCCGGGGACGACCGCGCCGCGCTCGGCTTGGCAGGCATCGCGGTCAAGGCCGGCGCACGCAGCGCCGTGGCGACGCTCTGGACGGTCAACGACCCGGCCTCGGCGGCCCTTGTGACGGAATTCTACGAGCAACTGAAGGATCCGGGGATTTCCAAGGCGCGAGCGCTGCAACGCGCCCAGTTGCAGCTCGCCGAGGACCTGCGCTACTGGCACCCAAGCTACTGGAGCCCATTCCTGCTGATCGGAAACTGGCTGTAAGTCATTGCGGAGCTTAGTATTGAGTCACCGGGTTGAAGGATGGATCGTGCGAGCCGCCGGCCCAGATGAGACGCACCGATGTTTAACGCCACGGCCCGGCGCAGGTGAGTGGGTCACCGGAAGCAAGCGCTCGAATTCGAGGATAGGGTGTTGAATTACCGACGCATGCATTGGCTTTTTTCCATACTCTGCGTTCTATCGATTCTCGGTGCTGCGCCCCTGGACGCGGCTGATGACGAGACGGGCCAAGGCGCTAAGAAGCGTATCGCTTTCGAAGTGCCGCTTCGTGGTGCACCAAAAATGCGGGTCGGCGGCGGCGTCAGAGGTGTCGACAGCATGAATCTCACGCTGCGCGTGCTGGCCCCGGAAGAGAGCGGATTTACCACCTCGTCGCGACCGACCTTGTACTGGTACGTGTCGGATGTGGTGAGCGATCCCGTGGAAATCGCCATCACCGACACGACGTCCCTGGAAGCTGCGTCCAGACCCATCCTGGAGATCACTCTCGCCAGTCCGATCGAGCAGGGCGTGCATGCACTCAGCCTCGCTGACCACGATGCGGCGCTGAAATCAGGGGTGGAGTATCAATGGTTCGTGGCGATCGTGACTGACCCGGAACAACGATCGAAAGACGTCATCGCCGGGGGCTCCATTGTCTACTCGGACGGAAATCCCGCGTTGCAAAAGGAGTTGGCCGGGCGCGACGATACGATTCCCGCGGTCGTGTATGCGCAATTCGGGCTGTGGTACGACGCTGTCCACGATCTATCGCAGCGTATCGTACGGAACCCCGGTGACGCGCAAACCAGGGAGCTGAGGGCAGACCTGCTCGAACAGGTTGGTCTCGGCGAGGTGGCCGCTTACGATCGCAGTGGATTGCTGAAGCGATCCGCAGACCGGGAAATATTTCTTAGAAAGGCCTGGCAACTAGCCGGAAATACAGGCTTTCGTCCTGCAAGCTGTGTTCGCCCGGCTCGGGGACGTTGTCGAGCCCCTTTGCAAAATAGACCTCCGCGTGGAGACGCTGGTCGGGATTCCAGATGAAACCGAATCCCAT
>JBFGYN010000053.1:0-13353 GCA_041587415.1 Candidatus Competibacterales bacterium
CCGCAAGGACTTTCCGCTCATTGGACAAGTAGAGATGCGCTATGACCCCGAAAAAGGTCGGGTAATCTACGAGCCCGTCAGCATCGAGCCGCGCGTGCTCGTGCCGAAGGTGATCCGCAAGGGCGAGCAAGACCTGAGTCCGGCTGCGGAGAAGGCGTCCAAAGATGGCTGAAATTCGCAACTACACTTTGAATTTCGGCCCGCAGCACCCCGCCGCACACGGTGTGCTGCGGCTCGTTCTGGAGATGGATGGGGAGGTTATCGAGCGTGCGGATCCGCACATCGGCCTCCTGCACCGGGGGACGGAAAAGCTGGCCGAGAGCAAGCCCTACAACCAGTCGATCGGTTACATGGATCGCCTCGATTATGTGTCCTGTATGTGCAACGAGCACGGCTATGTGCTCGCCATCGAGCGGTTGCTCGGAATCGACGCGCCAATTCGGGCGCAGTACATTCGCGTGATGTTCGATGAAATAACTCGCATTCTCAACCACTTGCTTTGGCTCGGTGCGCACGCACTGGACATCGGCGCGATGACCGTGTTCCTGTACTGCTTCCGTGAGCGCGAAGATCTCATGGACTGCTACGAAGCCGTTTCCGGCGCACGTTTGCACGCGACCTACTACAGGCCGGGAGGCGTATACCGCGATTTGCCGGATCGGATGCCCCGGTACGAGCAAACGGTAAACCGCGATCCCAAGGAGGTCGAGCGCCTCAACGAGGCCAGGCAAGGATCATTGTTGAATTTCATTTCCGCGTTCACGGAGCGCTTTCCACGGCGGGTGGACGAGTACGAAACGCTACTCACCGACAACCGAATTTGGAAACAGCGAACCGTCGGCATCGGCGAGATCGGGGCGGACGAGGCGAAGGCAATGGGATTTACCGGCCCCATGCTTCGAGGCTCGGGCGTGGCTTGGGATCTTCGCAAGAAGCAACCCTACGAGGTCTACGATCGAATGGACTTCGATATTCCGGTCGGCACAAATGGGGATTGCTATGACCGATATCTCGTTCGCATCGAAGAGATGCGCCAGTCGAACCGGATCATCCGTCAATGTGTTGACTGGCTCGAGAGCAACCCTGGCCCTGTGATGCTACAGGACAGCAAGATCGCCCCCCCAAGCCGGGAAGACATGAAGGAGGACATGGAGGCACTCATCCACCACTTCAAGCTCTACACGGAGGGCTACTGTGTTCCGGAGGGTGAGGTTTACGCGGCAATCGAACACCCCAAGGGCGAATTCGGTTGCTACATTGTCTCGGACGGCGCGAACAAGCCCTATCGGGTAAAAATTCGGGCGCCCGGTTTTGCACACCTTGCGGGAATGGACCGCCTGGTTCGGGGTCACATGCTTGCCGACGTGGTTGCCATGATCGGCACCCTCGACATTGTCTTCGGAGAGATCGATCGGTGACGGCGAAAAATCAAGGCGATCAAGTGCTCTCGCGGCACGCGCGCGAGGAAATCGACCGTTGGCTCACGCGCTATCCGCCGGATCGAAAAGAATCCGCCGTGCTCGCCGCCTTGCGAACCGTTCAGCACGAGAATGGCGGTTATCTCACGCCCGATCTGATGGATGGTGTGGCCGCGTATCTGGATATGCCACCCATGTCCGTATACGAGGTGGCCAGCTTTTATTCCATGCTCGAACTCGAGCCGATCGGGCGACACAGCGTGTCTGTTTGCACCAACGTCTCCTGCATGCTGCGGGGCGCCGACGAGATCGTCGAGCACATAGAGCAAAAGCTGGGAATCAAGATCGGGCAGAGCTCGGCAGACGGGCGAATCTTTCTCAAACGGGAGGAGGAATGCCTGGCGGCCTGCTGCGGCGGCCCGATGATGCAGGTGGACCACATCTACCACGAGCAGTTGACCCGCAAGAAGGTGGATCAGATCCTGGACGCTCTGGATTAGCCATGCCAAACGAAGTCTGTTTCGCTACCCTCGGTCACGATCGCCCCTGGTCCATGGAGACTTACCGGTCCCTGGGCGGCTACGAGGCGTGGGAAAAAATCCTGGAGGAAAGGCAGGCGCCGGAATCCGTCATCGAGGTGGTGAAGCAATCCGGGCTTCGCGGACGCGGCGGTGCGGGCTTTCCGACCGGCCTGAAATGGAGTTTCATGCCGCGGAACTACACGAGCCAGAAATACGTGGTTTGCAACTCGGACGAATCGGAGCCGGGCACCTGCAAGGACCGGGATATTCTCCGCTACAACCCCCATGCGTTGGTCGAGGGCATGGCCATCGCGGGATACGCAATGGGTGCCACGGTGGGTTACAATTACTTGCGCGGCGAGTTTATGGAAGAACCGTACAAGCGCTTCTGCGATGCCGTCGAGGACGCCTATCGCGCCGGGCTGCTCGGCAAGAACATTCTGGGTACCGGGTGCGACTTCGACCTCTACCCGACCTTGGGCGCAGGCGCCTATATTTGCGGCGAAGAAACGGCCCTCCTGGAGTCCCTCGAAGGCAAGAAGGGGATGCCACGATTCAAACCGCCGTTCCCTGCCAACGTCGGCCTGTACGGCAAGCCCACGACAATAAACAACACCGAGTCCTATGCGTCGGTACCCTCCATCCTGCGCAACGGCGCCGAGTGGTTTTCGGCGCTGGGGACCGAGAACGCCGGTGGGACGAAGTTGTTCTCGGTTTCGGGGCATGTGGAGCGGCCCGCGAATTTCGAGGTCGGAATGGGCACGCCGTTTCGCGATCTTCTGGAGATGGCTGGAGGCGTGTGGAAAGGGCGGTCGCTGAAAGCGGTCATTCCCGGTGGGTCGTCGGTTCCGGTGCTGCCGGCGCACATCATGATGGACCTTACCATGGACTACGACACCCTCTCCAAGGCCGGGTCACTGCTCGGCTCCGGAGCCGTCATCGTTATGGACGAGACCACGGATATGGTCCGAGTGCTGCGTCGCATATCACGGTTCTACTACGCAGAGTCCTGCGGCCAATGCACGCCGTGCCGAGAGGGCACCGGTTGGCTCTATCGCATGCTTACACGCATAGTCGAAGGGCGCGGCCGTGCCGAAGATCTGGACAAGCTGGATTCCGTCGCCGCTAACATCGAGGGGCGTACCATTTGTGCGCTAGGCGACGCGGCAGCGATGCCTGTGCGCAGCTTTCTCAAGCACTTTCGCCACGAGTTTCAATACTACGTCGAACACGGGCGCAGCTCGGTGGACGGCGCCGGCGCCGAGGCGGCCTGACGGAATGAGTGACGACAAGTTCAGTATCGAAATCGACGGTCGGCGCCTGGATGCCCCCAAAGGCGCCATGATCATCCAGGTCGCGGACGCTGCGGGCATTCACATTCCGCGTTTCTGTTATCACAAGAAGCTATCCATCGCGGCCAACTGCCGAATGTGCCTCGTCGAGGTGGAGCGCGCGCCGAAAGCATTGCCCGCGTGCGCGACACCCGTGACGGACGGAATGAAGGTCTCGACGCGGTCGCGCAGCGCCGTTGCCGCCCAGAAGGCCACGATGGAGTTCTTGCTCATCAACCACCCGCTGGATTGTCCAATTTGCGATCAGGGGGGTGAGTGCGAGCTGCAGGATGTTTCTCTTGATTACGGTGGCAGCGTATCCCGATTCACGGAGCGCAAGCGAGCTGTTCAAGACAAGGACATCGGGCCGCTCATCGAGACGGAGATGACCCGCTGTATCCATTGCACCCGCTGCGTACGGTTTGCGGATGAAATCGCAGGACTGCGGGAGTTGGGCGCAACGGGTCGCGGCGAGAACATGGAGATCGGAACATTCGTCCAGCGGGAACTGACCTCGGAGCTTTCCGGAAACGTCATCGACCTCTGCCCGGTTGGCGCCCTCACGGCCAAGCCGTCCCGGTTCCGCGCCCGCGCATGGGAGCTGGTGCAGCGTCCGAGCGTCTCGGTCCACGATGCGCTGGGCTCCAACGTCAATGTGCACACGCTGCGGAGTCGGGTCGTTCGAGTCGTGCCACGCGAGAATGAAGCCATAAACGAGTGCTGGATTTCCGATCGAGACCGCTTTTCTTACGTGGGATTGGCATCGCCGGACCGTGCCCTGGAACCCCTGGTCAGGGGGGAGCGGCGCCGCCTCCGCGCCACCGAGTGGGAGTCGGCCGTGAAAGCGGCGGCCGATGGCCTACGGGGTATCGTCGACACTTACGGCGCCGATGAGGTGGGGGTGCTTGCGTCGCCGACCGCGAGTGTCGAAGAGCTGTACTTGCTGCAGAAGATCGCCCGGGGTCTGGGCATCGCGAACGTTGATCACCGACTCCGGCAGACCGATTTTCGAGGTCAGCGGGATGCACCGCCGTTCCCATGGCTGGGGCAATCGTTGAAAGACCTGGAAAGGGTCGAGGCTGCATTGTTGATCGGCTCCGACGTCCGCATGGAAGCGCCGCTTCTTGGCCACAGAATACGGAACGCAGCGTTAGCCGGTGGTAGCATCTCGTCTCTCAATCCGAGGGATTTCGATTTCAGATTCCCCGTCGCACACAAGCTCATCAGCCGCCCGTCGAGGATGCCCGTGGAATTGGCCGCAGTCGCTCGGGCGGTGGCGGATGCTTCCGATACCGAGTTACCGAAGACCTTTTTCGGCTTGACGTCCTCAGCGATGCCGGAGGGCGTCCATCGGGCAATGGCGGACACGCTGCTCGGTTCCGATCGTGCCACCATACTGCTCGGCAATTTCGCATTGCGTCACCCGGCGTTCAGCCAACTCCGGCTGCTGGCTGGTTGGATTGCGCGTTCGACCGGAGCCACGCTCGGATTTGTGCCCGAGGGCGGAAATGCGGCAGGCGCCTGGCTTTCCGGTGCCTTACCGCACCGCCTCCCCGGCGCAATTCCGGCGCAGACGGAAGGACTGAATGCGGCTGAAATGCTCTGCAGGCCCCGAAAGGCATACGTGCTGTTCGGCGTTGAGCCCGAACTCGATTGTGGGGACGGCGCACAGGCTCTGGACGCGGTGAAATCGGCCGATTGGGTGCTTTCTCTGTCACCCTTTGCTGGGTTCCGCACGCGAGAGTATAGCGACGTGCTGTTGCCAATGGCAGGTTTCGCGGAGACCGGCGGCACCTGGGTAAATCTAGAAGGACGTTGGCAATCGGTTCAAGGCGCTGTCGGTCCACCCGGCGAGGCGCGCCCGGGCTGGAAGATTTTGCGGGTTCTCGGAAATTCCCTCGAATTGGACGGCTTCGACCAGTTGTCGGTCGGAGACGTCGCCAACGAGGTCTATGAACAGTGTCGTGCCGTGGAGCCGGACAACCAAGTACGTCTGGGGCTGCACCTTTCGCCGCCGGACGATGTGGAAGGTCTGGAGCGGTGCAGTCCAGTACCGATCTATTCCTGCGATGCGCTCGTCCGCCGGTCGGGTCCGCTCCAGGCGAGTCCAATTACCGGTCGGGCCGAGGCGCGAATTCACCCCGGGACAGCGGCGCGAATCGGCGTGCACGACGGGTCGATCGTCGACGTTCGGAGCGACCATCGGAGCGCAAGGACGGTGGTGGTTGTCGATGCATCGATACCCGAGGGGAGTGTTTGGATCCCCTCCGCCTTGGAAGGGACCTTCGCCCTTGGGCCGGCAGTGGGTGAAATCGAAATGGTTTCAGCCGACGAGGTGGTGGAATGAGCGACGATTCGTGGCGGCCAAGTAACACGCCTATCGACGGGATGGACCGTTGAACGGTTTCCAGGCGGGGCTTGGGACGCTCGTCCTCATCGTTGCAAAGATTGCGGCCATTGTGCTGCCGCTGCTCTTGGCCGTCGCGTATCTCACTTACGCCGAACGGAAAGTCATTGGTTACATGCAGGTCCGCCTCGGACCGAATCGCGTCGGCCCGAAAGGCTTGCTGCAACCCATTGCCGACGCCGTGAAGCTCCTGACCAAGGAGGTGTTGATCCCCTCCGGCGCAAACCGGTTCCTGTTCGTGATCAGCCCAATACTCGTGATTGCCCCCGCGCTCGCTGCCTGGGCAGTCGTTCCCTTTGCGGACGGTATGGTGCTGGCTAACATCGACGCGGGTCTGCTCTATGTCTTGGCGCTGACGTCCCTTGGTGTTTACGGCGTGATCATGGCTGGTTGGGCGTCCAACTCCAAATACGCTTTTCTGGGTGCGATGCGTTCCGCGGCCCAGATCGTCGCCTACGAAATTGCTATGGGCTTCGCGCTGGTGGGTGTGCTCATGGCAGCCGGGAGCCTGAATCTGGAGCAAATCGTCAACGCCCAGCGAGGCGGATTCTTGAACTGGTTCTGGTTGCCACTGTTGCCGTTGTTCATGGTTTATTTCATCTCCGGCGTGGCCGAAACCAATCGTGCACCGTTCGATCTGGCGGAGGGGGAGTCCGAGATTGTTGCCGGGTTTCACGTGGAATACGCGGGCATGACGTTCGCGGTCTTTTTTCTTGCGGAATACGCCAACATGATTCTGATATCCGCGTTGACGGCGACGCTGTTCATGGGGGGCTGGCTGTCTCCGTTCGAGGGGTATCCCGTTCTCGGGGCGTTGTTCGGCGTGATTCCAGGTTTCGTGTGGTTCGTTTTAAAGGTTTGTTTTTGCCTGTTTTTCTATCTCTGGTTTCGAGCTACTTTTCCCCGTTACCGTTACGACCAGGTCATGCGCTTGGGCTGGAAGGTCCTGATACCCGTAACGCTCGTTTGGATTCCCGTGCTGGCCGTGGCAATTTACGCCGGCGTGCCGCCGTGGTTCGATTGACAGGAAGGAGGTTCTTCACCGGTGCTTCAGTCCTTGGGTCACTACTTCAAGAGCTTCCTCCTGTGGGAGTTGTTGCTCGGTTTGAAGCTCACCGGGCGTCACCTTTTCGCTCGCAAGATTACGGTCCGTTATCCCGAAGAGAAGACCCCGCAGTCTCCGCGATTTCGCGGACTACATGCCTTGCGCCGGTACCCGAACGGCGAGGAGCGTTGCATTGCGTGCAAACTCTGCGAGGCCGTCTGCCCGGCACTGGCGATTACGATCGAATCGGAGGAACGAGAAGACGGAACGCGACGAACGACCCGTTACGACATCGACCTCTTCAAGTGCATTTACTGTGGATTTTGCGAGGAGGCATGCCCGGTGGATTCGATTGTCGAGACGCGCATATTGGAGTACCACTTCGAAAAGCGTGGAGAAAACATAATCAGCAAGGATCAATTGCTTGCCATCGGCGACCGCTACGAGCAGCAAATTGCCGCCGACCGCAAGGCCGATTCGGCTTTCCGTTGACCATCACGTTGCAATGACACGAAAACTCCACTGGAGCTAGGCGCCGCACATGGGGCTCGAGAAAATCCTGTTTTACCTTTTTGCCGCCGTCCTGGTGTTCGCGGCCGTGCGCGTCGTGACGGTGCGCAATCCGGTGCACGCGGCGCTGTTTCTGGTACTGGCCTTCTTCAACAGCTCAATTCTCTGGATGCTACTGGAGGCGGAATTCCTGGCCATAACGCTCGTGCTGGTTTACGTGGGGGCGGTGATGGTGCTGTTCCTGTTCGTGGTCATGATGTTGGATATCAACGTCGTTCCGGTTCGCGAAGGCTTCACGCGCTATCTCCCTCTCGGGGTAGCAATAGCCGCCGTTATTGCGATCGAAATGGGCCTGGTTGCGGGGTCGGACTTCTTTGAATCCGGCGCATTCATTCAACCTGCCGCCCACTCCGGTGAATACAGCAACACCAAAGAATTGGGCCGTGTCCTGTACACCGAGTACGTACTCCCGTTCGAGATCGCGGCGGTCATTCTCCTCGTCGCAATCGTCGCTGCCATCAGCCTGACGCTGAGGCGTCGACCCGACACCAAGTATCAAGACCCGTCACAGCAGGTCCGTGTCCGGCGCGGCGACCGCATTCGCTTGCTGAAGATGCAGCCGGAGCGTTCCGGCACCGCCCCAGTATCGCCGCAGGATGGGATCGCCCCGCATGATTGAACTCAGCGATTATTTGATCCTTGCCGCGATTCTGTTTTGTATCGGTGTCGCCGGCATATTCATCAACCGGAAGAACGTGATCATTCTTCTCATGTCCATCGAATTGATGCTGCTCGCGGTGAATTTCAACTTCATCGCATTCTCGCGATTCCTGGGCGACACGACTGGCCAGATTTTCGTGTTTTTCATTCTCACCGTCGCGGCTGCGGAATCGGCGATCGGATTGGCAATTCTGGTGGTGCTGTTCCGCAATCGCAGGACTATTAACGTGGCCGATTTGAACACCATGAAGGGCTGAGCGCGTAACCATGGAGAGCATCTACCTGGGAATCGTCCTCGCGCCGCTGATCGGTGCCGCGGTGACCGGGCTTTTCTGCCTGAAGCTTCCCCGCGCGACCGTGCACTGGATCGCCATCATCGGCGTGGGATGCTCCTTCCTGCTTTCCCTCGTGGTGCTGACGGAACAGATGGGTGAGGGCGCTGAGACGTACAACCGCACCGTTTATACCTGGATGGTCAGCGACGGCATTCGAATGGAGATCGGATTCTTGGTGGACCGTCTCACGGCCGTGATGATCACGGTCGTGAGTTTCGTCTCGCTCATGGTCCACATCTATACCATCGGATACATGGAGGACGACCCGGGCTACAACCGTTTCTTCTCGTACATCTCGCTGTTCACCTTTGCCATGTTGACGTTGGTCATGGCAAACAACTTTCTGCAGTTGTTTTTCGGGTGGGAAGCGGTTGGCCTGGTCTCCTACCTGCTAATCGGCTTCTGGTACAAACGCCCGACGGCGATCTATGCGAATTTGAAGGCTTTTTTGGTCAACCGCGTCGGTGATCTGGGGTTCCTCCTGGGCATCGCCGCAATCGCCATGTACTTCGGCAGCCTGGACTACGCCGACGTTTTCAACGCGGCAGAAGACATGGCAATGATGCAGGTGGAAATAGTCGAAGGCAGTTCCTGGTCGCTGTTGACCCTGATTTGCGTGCTGCTGTTCATCGGTGCCATGGGCAAGTCCGCCCAGGTGCCTTTGCACGTGTGGCTGCCGGACTCGATGGAGGGCCCGACCCCGATATCGGCACTCATCCATGCCGCGACCATGGTCACCGCCGGAATATTCATGGTTGCCCGCATGTCGCCGTTGTTCGAGTACAGTGAAACCGCGCTGAGCGTGGTTTTGGTCATCGGTGCCATAACCGCGTTTTTCATGGGGCTGCTGGGTATAGTTCAAAACGACATAAAACGGGTAGTGGCGTATTCTACGCTGTCCCAGTTGGGATATATGGCCGTGGCTCTGGGCGCCTCCGCTTACAGCGCCGCGATCTTCCATCTCATGACTCACGCCTTTTTCAAGGCACTGCTGTTTCTTGCTGCGGGATCCGTCATCATCGCATTGCATCACGAGCAGGACATGCGCCGCATGGGCGGCCTTCGACGCCACATGCCCATCACCTGGATTACCTCCCTCGTAGGGTCTTTGGCGCTCATCGGAACGCCCTTCTTCTCGGGCTTCTATTCCAAGGACGGTATCATTGAAGCGGTCAAGCTATCCGATACCCCCGGTGCGGGTATCGCCTATGCCGCCGTACTCGTGGGCGTCTTCGTGACCGCGCTGTACAGCTTTCGGATGTATTTCCTCGTGTTCCACGGGAACGAGCGCATGGACGAGCACACGCGGGAGCACGTACGCGAGACCCGTCCGGTGGTGACGATTCCGCTGATTCTGCTTGCGGTCCCGTCGGTACTCATCGGCTACTACACCGTTGGGCCGATGCTGTTCGAAGGATTTCTGGGGGACGCTATTTTCGTCCGCAAGGAACACGACGTTCTCAGCCACTTGGGCCAGGACTTTCACGGTGCGCTCGGTTTCGCATTGCATGCGATCGCTACTCTGCCCTTCTGGCTTGCCGCCGCTGGTGTCGCAACTGCGTGGTACTTGTACTGTTACAGGCCGGAATTGCCAAACGAGATTGCCGAACGCCTGCGTCCGATTCACACCCTGCTCGCGAACAAGTACTACTTCGATCGCTTCAACGACGTGGTGTTCGCCGGCGGCGGTCGACTTGTCGGCTCGTTGCTGTGGCGTTGGGCGGACGCGGCGGTCATTGACGGCATCCTCGTGAATGGCAGCGTGAGGATCGTGGGCTGGGCATCCGGGATTGTGCGCCTGGTGCAGACGGGGCACCTGTACTTCTATGCCTTCTTCATGATCATCGGGCTTCTCTTGGGCCTGACATGGTTTTTGGGACCCGAAGTTTGGAATTTGCTGATCGGCTGAGTGCCAACAAGGATCGCATCGAATGATTTCCGATTGGCCGCTCCTGAGCCTGACCATATGGTTACCGATCCTTGGCGGTTCGGCCGTTTTGTTTGCCGGCGAAACGAACCGCGAAGGCGCTCGCAACCTGGCTCTGGCAATTTCGGTTCTGACCTTTCTGGTGTGCCTGCCCCTGTGGAGCGGGTTCGACACCGGGACGGCGACCATGCAATTCCAGGAACGTTACCCCTGGATGTCGACTCTCGGCGTCTACTACCATTTGGGCGTCGACGGTTTCTCCCTACCGCTGATCCTGCTTACCACGTTTACCACGGTGCTGGTGGTTATTGCTGGCTGGGAGGTCATTCAATACAAAGTGGCCCAGTACATGGCCGCTTTCCTGATCATGGAAGGCCTCATGGTCGGTGTTTTTGCGGCGCTCGATGCCGTCCTGTTCTACGTCTTCTTCGAAGCCATGCTGATTCCCATGTTTCTCGTCATCGGAATCTGGGGTGGTCCACGGCGAATCTACGCGACGTTGAAGTTCTTCCTGTACACGTTTGTCGGCTCCGTGCTCATGCTCGTCGCCCTGGTCTACATGTACTTCCAGGCGGATTCCTGGTCCATTGTCGATTTTCACCATCTCCGTCTCGGTTACCAGGAACAAATTCTCATTTTCTTGGCTTTTTTCCTGGCTTTCGCCGTAAAGGTCCCGATGTGGCCAGTTCACACATGGTTGCCGGACGCCCATGTGGAAGCCCCGACCGGCGGCTCAGTGATACTCGCCGCCATTACCCTGAAAGTGGGCGGTTACGGGTTCGTGCGCTTCGCTCTGCCCATCACACCGGACGCTGCCGGGGCACTCAGCTGGCTCGTCATCAGCCTGTCCCTGATCGCGGTCATCTACATTGGCTTGGTTGCACTGGTGCAGGAGGACATGAAGAAGCTCATCGCCTATTCCTCCATTGCCCACATGGGTTTCGTGACCCTGGGATTCTTCCTTGTTTTCAGCATTCACGAGAACACCGGCGAACTGGCCGGGGCCGCGCTAGGCATAGAGGGCGGCATGGTGCAGATGATCTCCCATGGATTCATTTCCGGCGCACTCTTTCTTTGCGTCGGCGTCATGTACGATCGACTGCACTCCAGGCAGATCAAGGACTACGGTGGATTGGTCAACACCATGCCGGTGTTCGCCGCCTTCATGGTGCTCTTCTGCATGGCCAACGCGGGGCTCCCTGGGACATCCGGTTTCGTGGGCGAATTCATGGTGATCCTGAGCGGCTTTCACTCCAGCATCTGGATTGCGTTGCTCGCCGGCCTCACGTTGATCTTGGGCGCGGCCTACACCCTGTGGCTGGTAAAGCGCGTGATCTTCGGCGAAGTGGCGAACGACGGCGTTGCTGCGTTGGAGGACATCAACACCCGTGAGGCGCTCTTCCTCGGGGTTCTCGCAGCGGTGGTGCTTGGACTCGGTGTCTGGCCCGATCCTCTGGTTTCGGTAATGCACGAATCGGTCGAGAATCTCGTGCAGCACATCAGCGTCTCCAAGCTGTAGGGCCCACCGATGAGCTTCCAGGTTCCCGATTTCACCCTCATCGCGCCCGAGATTCTGCTGCTCACGATGGGTTGCGTCGTGCTCTGCGTGGACGCCTTCCTGCCCGAGGAGCGGAAGTATTTCAGCTACCGAATCGTTCAGCTTTCCCTCCTCGCCGCCGCGCTCCTGATCCTGCTCTCGGCGCTGCCCGAGAGGCAGGTCGGGTTCAGCGGCACCTTCGTCCGCGACGCCATGGGCGATGTGCTCAAGGTGGCGGTACTCTTGGTCACGTTCACCGCCTTCGTTTACGGTCGCGATTACCTCCGGGAGCGGGGCCTGCTACGCGGCGAATTCTTCGTGCTCGGTCTGTTCGCTGCGCTTGGCATGATGGTGCTCGTGTCCGCGCACAGCCTCCTTACCGTATACCTCGGGCTCGAGCTCCTGTCCTTGTGTTTGTACGCGATGGTCGCGACCGATCGCGATTCACCCACCGCGTCCGAAGCGGCGATGAAGTACTTCGTGCTCGGCGCGCTTGCGTCCGGAATGCTGCTATACGGGCTGTCGATGATTTACGGCGCCAGCGGAAGTTTGGACCTCGGGGTCATTCGACAAGTCGTCTACGCGGGTGACCACCGGAATCTGGTCCTGGTGTTCGGACTCGTGTTCATGGTCGTCGGGATCGGCTTCAAGCTCGGTGCGGTCCCGTTCCACATGTGGATACCGGACGTCTACCACGGTGCGCCCACGGCCGTGACCCTGTTCCTCGGTTCTGCGCCCAAGATTGCGGCGTTCGCGTTGGCAATGAGGCTCCTGGCCGACGGGATGCAGGGCATGCACGCGGACTGGCAGCAAATGTTGATCGTGTTGTCCGTGTTATCGATGGGACTCGGCAATCTGGTCGCGATCGCTCAGTCGAACCTGAAGCGCATGCTCGCCTATTCCACGATCGCGCACGTGGGGTTCCTGCTCTTGGGCATACTCTCCGGGACGCCTGAGGGCTACTCCGCCGCGATGTTTTACACCCTTACCTACGTGATCATGGTCACCGGTGCATTCGGCATCATTCTCCTGCTCAGTCGTGCCGGCTTCGAATCGGATCGTCTCGAGGATTTCAAGGGATTGAACGATCGCAACCCCTGGGTCGCGTTGTTGATGATGTTGATCATGTTTTCCACAGCCGGCGTTCCACCGCTGGTTGGCTTCCATGCAAAACTCGCTGTTCTGCGTGCCGTCATCGACGTGGAACTGGTGTGGCTGGCCGTGGTCGCCGTGCTCTTTTCGGTAATAGGCGCGTTCTATTATCTGCGCGTGGTCTGGCACATGTACTTCGACAAATCGGGCGACGAGACGCCGGTGGTGGCGGCCTTGGACGCACGTGTGATGTTGAGTGCGAACGGTCTTCTGGTGCTGATTCTGGGCGTGTTTCCGGGCTGGTTGCTGGCGATCTGCGCCGCTTCCATCGGCTGAATTGCCCAGCCGGGGTGCCAGCGCGAATCCCGGCGTCGGGGAGTTCGGCGACGGGCTTGCAATGCACCATTCGAGTCATTAGGATACGCGTCTCCGCTGCGGGGTGGAGCAGTCTGGTAGCTCGTCGGGCTCATAACCCGAAGGTCGCAGGTTCAAATCCTGCCCCCGCTACCA
>JBFGYN010000054.1:0-13328 GCA_041587415.1 Candidatus Competibacterales bacterium
ATGGAATCGAAAATCAGGCGCCCCATCCCGGGCCAGGCAAATACGGTCTCTGTCACCAACGCGCCCGAAAAAAGGGTTCCGAACTCCAGAGCCAAAATCGTCACCACCGGAATCATTGCGTTTCGTAGAGCATGGTAGACGACGACGCGGAACGGGCCGACACCCTTGGCGCGTGCGGTGCGAATATAGTCCTCACCAAGAACCTCCAGCATGGCGCCGCGCATGAAGCGCGTGTGTGCACCAAGGCTGGCGAAGGTCAGAGTGGCCACCGGTAGGACGAAGTATCGGACCGCACCCAAACCGTTGTCGGACCCAATGCCCACACCACCGGCTGGCAGCCAACCCAGGAGAACGGCAAACACGGCGATGAGCATCAGTGCCAGCCAAAATGGCGGGATCGATATGCCGGCAAATGCGGTGAGATTGATCAGGTAGTCCCTGGGACTGTTCGGCCTCATCGCTGCCCAGATTCCCAACGGCAACGCGACGAACATGGAGAGCAGAAAGCTGGAGCCCAGAAGCATGAGGGTATTGAAAAACGCTGGGCCAAGCACTTCGGAGACAGGTTTGGCGTACAGGCGTGAATAGCCGAGATCTCCGCTCGCCACAGAGAGCAGCCAGTGCAACCAGCGTTGGAAAAGGGGTTGGTCCAGCCCGTAGAGCGCCTTGAGACGCGCTGCGTCCGCCGGCGTCAACCCGGGGTCGGCGCTAATCATCAAGTCGATCGGGTCACCCGGCATTAGGCCGATCAAGCCATAAACGGCGAACGACATGATCAAGAGCACGGCCACTGCCTGGAGAAGCCTTGCCAGTATCAGTCGAGCCATGGGTGAATCGAACTGGGTCAGACGGACGCGGACATCGATCAATCGTTTCGATACCAGCGTTCGACCCAAAGGCTGCTGGGGTCGAGATGCCCGGTCGGGACGATTCCACGAAGCCACTTCGGTGTCACATAGGCATTGGCGCGAAAATACAGCGGAATGACCGGAAGATCCCTCGCGTAGAGGGCTTGCAACCGGGACCAAAGCAGCCGACGACGGTCGCGGTCGAGTTCCAGCTCGATTGCGTCCAGCAATTCGTCCATCTCCGGGTTTCGATATCCCATGTAGTTCTGACCGCTCCAACCGTTGTCGGAATTCGGGATTTCGTTCGAGTGCAAGACCGTGCGCGGGACGCTTTCGGGCGCCGAAATCCATGCATACATGGCCAGACCGCCGAAACGCCTTTGCGTTAGAGTTTGCCCGAAGAATACGCGCGCCGGCTCGTTACGCACACGCACGTCGACTCCAAGCGCCCGCCACTGACTCTGGAGAACTTGCTGGACGAGCTCTCGGCTCCGGTTTCCAGCCGTCGTCATGAATTCGATGGTGAGTGGCTGCCCGTCCTCTCCTTGCAATAGGCCGCTGGGGGATTTCGTCCAACCCGCGTCCCGGAGCAGTTGTTCCGCCTTGTCCGGATCGTATTGCAGCTTCGGTACGGAGTCGTCGTAAATCCAATCCAAGGGATTAACGCTGCTATGGGCAACCGGCTGCTTACCGGCAAACAATTGTTCGCTTATCGCCCGCCGATCGATCGCGTGCGCAAGCGCCGCGCGCACACGCAGATCCGAGAGCACGGGATTCGCCAAATTGAGATCGATGTGTTCGTAGACGAGTCCAGGCTTGTAAACCACGCGAAACCGATCGCCGTGGCGTTTGTCGAAGGCCAGTGCCTGATCCAGGGAAAGACCTAATTCACCTGCGACATAGTCGATCTCTCCCGACAGCAAGTTGGCTTCCAGAGCGGCGGTATTCTCGATTGCCCGGACCACGATTCGCCGAAAGTACGGCTCTTTACCGTACCAGGTGGGGTTTCGCTCCAGCACCACGTGGGAACCACGAACCGTCTCGGTGATTCGATACGGCCCGAAGTACAGGCCCGGCTCGGTCGGGTTGACCTCGTACAGAGTTCGCTGGCGGTACTGGCCTGGATCGCGTTCGAACGGTTGGCGTTCCAGGTGCTCGGGCACGAGCCGAAACCCGCCCAATGCAGCGTAGTCGAAGGTGACCCGGTCCTGGTGCAGCGTGAACGATTTTTCGCCGTGCACCTGAATGTCGAGGATTCGCCGATACAACTCATGAGCCGCGACACCGCTTTTCGGATGCCGGCCGATGCGCCAGGTGAACACGACATCGCGCGTCGAAACCGGCTGGCCATCGCCCCAGCGTGCGTCGGGTTGAATCTCGTAGGTTACGGCCACACCTCGACGCCCATCCGCTAGGGATTCCAGTTTCGCACCACCGTTCTCGAGAGACGGCAGTGACACGCAGAGCAGACATTGGAGCGTCCAATCCTCGTCGTGGACCGTGAAAGGTCGTTGGACCATCGCCAAGACATAGGTCTTCGCGAGCATCGAATCGATGTTGGGGTGAAGTGTCGACGGATACTGAGTGATTCCGATGACGAGTTCATCAGATTGACGAGCATGGGCAGTCACAGCCAAGGCCGCAACAATCGTGGCAAATGCGAGGAGTGCACGCACCGCATTCTCTCCGTCGGGCGAATCAGTAAGCGTCCAGACGAGACTGGCAGATCCAAGCGTACCCGGAAAGACTTGAAGTTGTCAGCATGGCTTTTGGCATTCCGGCCACGTTCCCTTTCACTGGCCACTGGAAATGGAGCATCGGTTGTTAGTACCGTGGGGAAAGCGATTACGGAGGGCTGAGGGATGTCCGATCACATGGCAGACGGTGCCGCGGTGCTATTCGCCAACGAGGCGTTTTATCTGGCATTCCAGACTCACGATTTGGAAGCGATGGACGCCCTCTGGTCACGGCATACGTCGGTCGCGTGCATTCATCCGGGCTGGCCCGCGTTACAAACTCGGGACGAGGTGATCTCGAGTTGGAAGGGCATTTTCTCTGCGGACGAGCCACCTGACGTGCGGCATCATTCTGCACGGGCCTTCGTAACGGAACACACCGCCTTCGTGGTCTGCTACGAACGAACCGGCCAGGCAGACTTGGTGGCGACGAACATCTTCGTACCGGAGGAGGGCGGGTGGAAGCTCGTCCTTCACCAGGCCGGAGTGTGCAGTGAGGCACCCGAACCTTCTGCGGACGACGCCAACCCGCTTCAATGAGACATCAGGACGGGCACCGTCATGTGCCTCAAGATGTGGTCCGTCGTGCCTCCCAGGACCAGTTCTCGAAGCCGCGCGTGCCCGTAAGCCCCCATTACCAGCAACTCGAAGGACTCGTCTGCCACAAGAGACAATAGGGCGTCCCCGGTGCTCAGCTCGGCACCTGGCAAGTCACGAGCGGTGACGTCGAGTCCGTGTCGCGCAAGATGTAACGCCACCTCACTTGCCGCCGGCCGTTGTGATCGGGTGCTATCGCCCCGGGTAACCGTCACCACGGTCACATGATCGGCGTCCCTGAGGAACGGGGCGGAATCGTGGATTGCGCGCGCGGATTCCCGACTTGCGTCCCAGGCGACGAGCACCTTGTGCCCAAACCCGGATTTCGCACCTATGTATGGAACAACGAGCACTGGCGTCGACGCACCGAGAATGATGTCCTCGACAATTTGTTGGGGCGTTGCCTCCGGATCGCGGGAGTTTGCTTGACCCACGACGACCACGTCGCTGCACCTGGATTGCGTGCACACTTCTCGCGCAGGATCTCCCTCGATCTGTCGCCATTCGGAGCTGACATTCACGGCGGCCACTGCCTTGTCGAACGCCGAGCGTGCCGATTTCGCACGCTCCTGAACGGCAAGTTGATGGGCTTCGACCAAGTCTGGTCCCACCGGGTACAAGGCGTACGAGGGCGCCGCGAGCAGCGGCTCAACGTGAATTCCGGTTAGGTGAGCGTCATGGCTAACCGCCAGCGTGGCCGCAACACCGAGGCTGCTCGAATTCGAGCGGCTCGCGTCAGCGTGGGCGAGAATGTCCCGTATGGCCATTTAGGTCCTCCAGAGCAGGCCTGCAGTGACAAGAATATAGGTGGGATCCCGCACTGTTTCCTTGATGTTGGTCAGTTCGGCCGAAGTACGACGGCGTTCACGGTTCCCCGTGGCGCCCGCACATGAATCGAGCGCCCACCGATTTGGACAGCAAGCTGCGATGACACGCCGCCATCCAGATTGAGCGCAGAGCGGGCACCTACGGCTTCGATGAGATATCGACTGAACGCCCACAGGGGCATGCCGTAGGCCGATCCCAGCTGCAATTGAATGTCGTCGCCTTGTCCAACAATGCTCTGCTCACCGGCAACGAGCACGAGAACGACCTCACCTTCCTTGACCACCACCCCGGATCGGGCGGCTTGTGGCGCGTCGGGACGAAAGTTCACCAGGCTTCTGCCACCGTCCACGATACGGTCGATCGATTGGAGTGCCTGAACGACGTTCGGGCTGAATGCGCTGTGATGGACGATTTCCGTGCCGCGCTCGGATACTTGAAGGACCCCTGAGCCACCCACCCGGTGAAACGGAGAATGCAGCACACCGTCTGCAATCACGACCCCCATTGGTTTGCCGTCGGGGGTATAGAATCCGCCGTTGATGGCGGCCCACGGGCCCTCGTCCGACGGCAGCAGCTGGGAGAATTGTTCGACGCGTGGGGAGGGAACGACGCGCACGGAACCGTCGAGCGGCATGCTGACTCGCCATGCCAGGCCGCTCTCCTCACCGAGCTGCCACCGCTGGCGCACCAATTTCAGCCCGGCCCCTTCGGCGAGGATTCGTGGAGTATCGAATGCCAGTTCCGGTTCCGGTGGCCCATCAGCCTGGGTATCCGGAGCGGCCGCGTTGGGTTCGTTGCCGTGCACAAGCGGCGCAAAGGCCAGCAGAAAAAAACATAGCACGCTATGCGTGATGGCGTTCATGCGCTATTCGCCAACAACAGATCTTTCGCACGATTGATGGCCGAAGCAAGATAAGCCGATCCGCCCCGATCCGGATGCAAGCGCTGAATCAGCCGCCGATGTGCGTCGATGATTTGAGCCCTTTCCGCACCTGGTTCCAAGCCGAGAATCTCGTATGCTTCAGCGCTCGTCATACCGCTTTGTGGATTCGGCGCGCTGCCGGACGCTCCGTCACCCGGGGCAGCGCCGGCACGCTCTCGCCAGCCATCGCCGAATTCCCGGTCCAAGTAGGCATCGAGCAAATCCAAACTCTCTCGATCCGCGCCAGCGCACTCGCTGCGCAGTTCGAGAACTTGGTTCAAACTCAGTTGCTTGAGACGATGCCCTTTGAAACGACCTGCCAGCACTTCGCCATCCAGGTTTCCCGTCTCGTGATCCAATGTCATCAACAGGAAGGTCGTGCGTACCCGCGACTGCCCACCCGGCGACCCAGATGGCGACCGAGCGGCGTTGTACTGACCGTAGAGTCGGTGCACGAGTGGCGCGAATCGCATGAGCGGCAACAATCGTTGAGCGGCGACGAGCAATGAGCCAATCACGGCAAACAGCCAATGCAAGCGGCCCGTTGCGGCGAGCAGCACCAGGACAACAACCGCTGCACCGAGGCCATAGCGCACCATCGTCTGCCGCGACGGCGCATTCGGACTGCGCTTCAGCCATTGGAAGTAGTAGTAGATGACCAAAATGATCAGGGCCGTGAGCAGGACCTTTCCGAGCACGTCTTCAATTGCTCCCGAATTGATTCGTCAACCGTCGCACAACCTCTCCACGGGCCTCACCGAACTCGAGCATGGCGGACCGCCCGCCCGCCGCATACGCCGCTACAGCCCCGAGAAGGTCCTTGAGCTGTCCCGGGCTCGATGCGTCGAATCGGCAGTAGGCACCACTGCTGACACGGGCAATCTGTTGAAACGTCGCGCCCGCGCTCGAGTCGAATCCCTCGTGAAAGACGAAAATCGGCACGCCCTTGATACCCAATTTTCCCGCAGCCGCGATCAAGGTGTCGGGATTTTCCTCGACGCAGTCTCCAACGAACACCAGCGTGTTGACCTTGACCGCTTGGCTGGATCGGTACCCGTGCTCGAGAACCCGGCCGATCTGGGTTCCGCCGGCGACACAACGCACCCTCGACATCCACTCCAACAGCGCGTCCGATCGGCTCAGCCAGCCTGTGGCATGGAAGAAGCCCACGCCACTGTAGTGGCAAAGCTGGACGTCCAGTCCGCCGAGAGACTCGGTTGCCTGGAACATCTCGCCCTGGATCTGGCAGGCAAGATCCCAGGTGGGTTCCCGGCTGGCGGTAGCGTCCATGGCGAATATAAGGCGACCGCGCCGTTTTGGCCCTTCCGACCGGATCAGCGCTGCTTTTCGCAGAAACGCGTCGATTTCGGCTCGGCCGGCAGTTTCCGGCAATCGTTTGTCTTTTTCGTCGTTGGCCATTGCTAAGGTTGTGAACCGATGACTGATGGTGGTGACCGATAAAAGCCAATGCTCTTGGAGTCTCCCGAATTGAGACGCCTGCCAGTGACGCAGGTTCAGTCCTTGCTGTCGCAGACAGCTCGCATCGCTTACCGAGCTCCCGCATGAGCGTGGGGTTGTGGCGTTTCCGAGTGCACGCGTGGACAGAAAAACGTACCCGTCGCGACGGTTTGAAAAAAGTGCGTGCTCGGCGCCGCCGCAAAGGTGCGATCGCCGGGAGGGCGATGCCCGTGACGCGGCTCTCTTCTGTTGATTTCAAATTCATTCATCTGGTTCAATGTCTTAGGGCAGCTTGGAGCAGCCGGGTGAGCGATGCGGGCTCGTCCCCATTTTGCGAAGAATTCGGCGCTCTCGGCTGGCGTGCACTCGCGCGCAGCCTTCGATTTGCATCAGAAGTCGCGTCCAGTCGAGTGCCGCGGCCAGATCCTTCGCTCGATGCTCGTAAAATTTCGCCAGTTCCATCGCTGCGTTGGCATTTCTTTGGACCGCCAACTGCTGCCAGATTGCAACAGCCGGTGTCCATTGACCAGCCCGTTTTCGGAGTGCTGCGAGGTACAGTAACCCGGTCGCATCCAAATCGGCCTCACCATGGGTCAACGTGTCGATTGCCGCCCGGCGCGCGCCCAGGCGTTCATGATGTCTTGCGAGCGCGAGCGGGTCCACACCGTGCTGGACCGGATCGCCCGCCGCGCGGGTAACGGCCCCTGGAAGCGCAGCCAGGCTGATCAAATCCTGCAAATTGTGACGGAGCACCGGTCCGAGACGAGTCGGATCGCCGTTGCGAATCCAGGCGAACCAGCAAGCGGGCGCCTCGGAGCCCGGAAGATCGTCGATTCGGTGGACGCCCAATAAACGTGATTCCGACTGTGCAAGGCGACAATCGGGCCAGCGCCGCCCCCAGAATCGCCGAATGGGATGCAGCATATCGAGATGCACAAACTGCTGGAAAGGATCGAGCTGCCCGTGCATGCGAAAGCGGCTCGAGAGAAGAGGCGAATCGAAGGACTTTCCGTTGTACGTCACCAGCAGGTCCGCACCCCTGCAACTGCGTGCAATTTCCTGGAGCAGGGCCTCTTCACCGTGGAATCGTGTGAGGAGCCACTGCGTGACCGCCAGTCTTTGCCGGTCGGGTCGGGCAACCCCCACGAGAAAAGCAATCGTGCCGGTGCCGCCCGCCAAGCCAGTTGTTTCCGTGTCCAAAAATAGGGGATTCGCGCCGCCGGCTCCGGCCGTCATCAAAGTCGGCACCAGCTCGGATGGCCTCGGAATGGCAACGGGAAGATCGCGCGTTTCCTGAAAACGAATCAAGCCATCGCTCACGACCTCGCCGTGGAGCCTTCGAGCAAGCGCAGAATCCGAGGTCACGGCACGCGCCGCCGACGATTTCCCGGGCAAGCGCAGAGTGCCGATCCGGGATCGGAAACTGCTCGCGGGCTCGCTGGGCGTCTCTTGGCGACCGGACCCTGTGGTCGGATTCTCTCCGTGCCCACGCAGCCGCGCGACCTTGGAGCGTATACCGCTCATCGGGTGGCTACGATGTACCAGCATTGAGCAAATCGAGCAGGCGCAAAGCAAGCAGCTTTGGCGCTTTGTCGACCGACTCGTCGCTCGCGAGAATCGGGCCGACGCAGCCCGGGCAACCGTACTTGCAGGAGCAGCTACGGACCATCTCGCTCGCCTCTCGGACAACGCGATGTCGCATGTCGTAGAGTGGGCCTGACAAGCCGATTCCGCCCGGAAAATTATCGTACAGGAATACGGTTGGCGAAAAAATCCGGCCGCGGTCGTCCAAGTCGTGATCAGCACCCGAAATCGACTTTGCCTGACCGCGTCCGCTGGTGCCGATAGTCGAGGACCAGGTGGCGTCGGCGTTTCCGACAGCGCGGCCCAAATCCTGCCGTTCCGACATTACCAGGACCGCCGCGACGAAGTGCATTGCGTAGGCTGCACCGAGAAATCCGTCCAGTGCCTGCCAGCGGTTTTCGAACGTCTCGTCCAACGCCTCCGATTTGGCTTGCCACCACACCGCTGTCGTATGGAGTTCCTGGTCCGGAAGGGAGACGTTTCCATAACCAACGTTCTCGTGCGTGTAATAGCGGATCTTTTTGTACCCCGCCACCCTGCGGACAAGATGCACTTCGCCGTGCGCGATTTCACCTTTGACGAAGATCTCACCTGCAAAACGGTCGAGAATCTTGAGCCGGGAGTAGTCGATGGCGTCGGTATAGTAATCGGCCCGGGTCGCGCGTACGAACGCCTTGCGCCCTTCCCAATCCAGCCGCTCCACCTGCCATGGGCGTGCCTGGACCATGTAAATTGCGCCCTCGTAGAGCGTCATCGCCGCGCTGGAGTAGTCCACTTCGGCAATGACGCTCTGTCCACCACCCGTCGTGTCGACGACGACGAAATTGCCTTCGGCCCCAGATCGCAAGCTGACGCTGTTTGCCGGATAGCTATCGGCCGTCCAATGCCAAAGCTCACCTTCCCGATGCAGAACTTGCTCTTCTTCCAAGAATTGCAGAAATTCCTCGAGATTGTCACCGCCGAATCGATCGCCGCGGCGAAACGGGAGTTCGAACGCCGCACAGCGGATGTGATCGAGAAGAATGAGCAGTTGATCCGGGTTGATTTGCGCGTGCTCGGGCGACGCGCCGAGAAAGAACGAGGGGTTTCGGGCAATGTACTGATCAAGGGGCAGACTTGTTGCAACCAACACTCCCAGGGCCGGGCGACGGCGACGTCCGGCGCGCCCGAGGCGCTGCCAAGTGGCCGCTATGGTGCCGGGATAACCGTTCAACACGCATACGTCCAGGGAGCCGATGTCGACACCCAATTCCAACGCCGACGTCGCAACGACACAGTCGACTCGACCCTGTCGAAGCTCCTGCTCCGTTCGGCGCCGCTCCGTGGGTAGGTATCCGCCTCGATAAGCACGAACCCGCGCTGGTCTGCGCGGATCCCGATCGAACGCATCCTTGAGATATTTGGTCAAGACCTCCACCATCAGGCGTGATTGAGCAAACACGATGCTTCTCAGACCGAATCGTGTCGCGGATTTGGCAATGGCCGCCGTCTGCGAGCGTGCCGACGCCCGAATGCCCAAATCCGCGTTGACCACCGGGGGATTCCACAGGAACACATGACGCTTGCCGCTCGGCGAGCCGCTCTCGGTGATGGCGTCAACCTCCGATTCGATCAGACGCTCCGCCAGTTCCTTGGGATTGGCGATGGTCGCAGACGATAGAATGAACTGGGGACTACCGCCGTAGAATCGGCACACCCGCGCGAGGCGACGCAGAACGTTTGCCATATGGGAACCGAAGACGCCTCTGTAGGTGTGCATCTCGTCGATGACCACGAAACGCAGATTTTCGAAGAATTGAGCCCACTTCGTATGATGCGGGAGTATTCCCTGGTGGAGCATATCCGGATTGCTCACCACCACGTCGCCGCGCGTCCTCACCGCCTTGCGCGCATCACCGGGTGTGTCGCCATCGAACGTGAACGCCCGAACTCCCATGTTGCCGGCGCGATTGAGTTCCAGCAGTTCGGCAACCTGATCTTGTGATAGTGCCTTGGTTGGGAAGAGATAGAGTGCCTTCGCCCGATGTTGCAACGCCGACTGAAGCACCGGAAGGTTGTAGCAAAGGGACTTTCCCGACGCAGTCGGGGTAACGACCACCACGTTCCGCCCCGACTGAAGCACCTTCCAGGCGGCTGCTTGATGGCTGTACAGCGCATCGATTCCGCGGGCTTGCAGCGCTGTCACGAGACGCGGATCGAGGTCTGCAGGCAACGGACCGAAATTTCCTGCACGTGGCGACAGCTCCAATTCGCCTGTGATCCTGCCGCGATACCGGTTTCGCAATACATCCAGCAGTCCGTCCAGACCGGCGCCTTCCGTCGACCGTTTAGCCGCCGATGCCCCATTTGTAGCGGACAGCGGATCGGCAGCGGGGGAGGGCGAATTCGAGCTCATTGATTGTTCTCGATTGGTTTCCTATGCTGGAGTCTAGAGAACCGATGGAAAACGCTCAAGCACTGGTCGTGATGAATCTTACTCGTCGTCAACGGGATCTTTTCGAACATCTGTTGCATAGGGAGCAATCCGGACGACGCCCACCGACATTGGCAGAACTTTGCTCGGAGCTGGGGTTACGGTCGCGGGGTTCTTTGCACAAGCATATCCGTGCCCTCGTCGCGCAGGGGCTGGTTCATCCGTTGGACGGGCTGCAAAGGGGAGTGCGACTCGTACAGCCGGCGAACCCGGTCCCCACGAGAGGGGACGCGGTGCCGTTGCTCGGGGTGATCGCGGCGGGACTGCCCATCGAGGCGATACCGGATCCGGATTCCATTTTCATACCGGAGGAACTGCTTGGCCAGGGACCCTGTTTCGTGCTCCGCGTTCGAGGCGACTCGATGGTGGAGGACGGAATTCTCGACGGTGATTGGGTCGTCATCGAGAAACGCTCCTATGCCCGAAACGGCGAAATCGTCGTCGCTCTGGTCGATGGAACGGAGGCGACATTGAAACGCATCGAACAACACGCGGACCGGATTCTTCTACACCCGTCGAACAGCCGCATGGAGCCGATCGTCCTGCGCCCCGAACAGGTGACGATTCAAGGCATTCTGGTTGGTCAGATGCGGTCTTATCGCTGACGATCGAAGCAAGACCTCGCTTCGATCGTCCGAATCGCCCTTAGGAGATGTCCTGCGCGACCTGAACGTCGACCAGTAACGTCACAGAGTTCGCGGTGTACTGATTGAAGGTTCCGTCTGCCAGGTCGACCTCGCCGTCGAATTGCCAACCTTGTCCGACGGAATTGACCGAGTCGCCGTTGTTTCCGAATACCTTCAGCTCATTGGCGCCGTCCGTGGCCTCGAGCACGTCGTCCACGGTAAGTGTCAAAGTGTTGTTCCCAACGCCGGTCAATCCGATGGCCTCCAGATTGACCAGACCGCCATCGGGTACCCGGGAAAGGTCGAGGGTCAAGTTCCTGCCGTCGAGTAGCAGCGTGTCCATGCCGCTTCCTCCGTCGATTAGCGCAAAGTCCTTGTCGTGCTCCAACACTCCGTTGCCGTCAGAATCTCCAACGACGAGTACGTCGTCGCCGGCCCCGCCGTCCAGCGCATCGTTACCCGAGCGGCCGTCCAGCAAGTCGTTCCCGTCGTTGCCGAACAAATCGTCGTCGCCTTCTCCGCCGTCCAGAAAGTCGTCACCGGCACCTCCGATGAGCACGTCGTCGCCATCTCCCGGCATGTCGGTCTGGCCGCCACCGAATAGCAGGTCGTCCCCGTCGCCCCCGTCCAAGATGTCGTCACCCAAACCACCCACCAACGTGTCGTTGCCGGGAAGCCCGGAGAGGTGATTGTTGCCGTCATCGCCGAACATTGCGTCGGCTTCCGGTGTTCCTAATTTGGGCGTATCGGTCACGACAATTTTCACCGTGGCTACGTTGCTGCTATTTCCAGCTGGATCGGTGACGTGCAACTGGATTAAGCGGGTGCCGGGGGCCGGTTCGCTAGCCAAGCTCTGAAAGTTTATTTCACCGAGAATGGCTTCGTAGGTCTCGTGGGACGCCAAGCCGTCGAATCGAAGCTCCCCGGTGGTTGGATCGAACGCGGAGACCGTGACGCCAGTGAGTGTGCCATCCGCGTCCAGTACGCGACCCGTCGAATCTGCGGTGAAACCGCCGCCAAGCACGAGTTCGTCGCCCGGTTGCCGGGATCCCGATTCAAGCGTCGCCGCCGCGGTCACCACGTCTCGATCGTCAGGGTCCCTGATGTCGATAACGCCGATGGTTGTCGGAATGAACTGCCGAGCCGTAGCTTCGCCCACATTGATGCGCATCACCACGTCGTTGTAGTCCAGGTCGCCGCCGCCGAGCAGGTCCTCGAACCCGACAATCAGTTGACCCGGAGAGTCGCCGAATCCCGAGACGGCATGATCGATCCCGTCCGCATTCATGTCGAGAGTACCGGCATCGGGCGTCGCTATGGAATGGAATACCGAACCGGACTTGATGTTCTTGACGCGGCCATTGTCCCGTGTGTGTACGAGAAGCGGGTCACCGATGGTATCGAATATGTTGGCCGGATCGCCGGTCTTAGTGTTCTGGAACTGGATGGTTCCAGAACTCAGGTCACCGAACTGATTGAATCCGTTTCGAACGACGAAGAGTCCGATGGTAGTCCCGGCCGGCAACTCACCCAGAGAAACCGTGTCGCCGCGGTTCAGCTTGTCGTCGGAAGCGTCGCGCCAGATTATTTGGGGGTCGCGTATCGTGCCGTCGGCATCGACGGTGTACCACCCAACCGCGTTTCGATATCCGGCCCCTTCGGACTCGAACGTCACGGTCACTCGATGCGATTCCGCAAGCGTAATCGGGCCGACCCCGTTGACCTGCTCACTCGGTAAGGCTTGTTTCTCCTTGAGGCTGCCAAGGACATCCAAGGCATTGTCGACGAAGAACTGATATCCCTCGCTGATCTCGCTCACGGAGGTCGCCACCGTACGGGGACCAACAGTAACGGTCGGCGGCGCATTTCCTGGCAAAACATCGACCGTCACCAGAGCGGTGTCGGTGCCGCCGTTGCCGTCGTCCACCGTGTACTCGAAGCTGGCCGGACCGCTGTAGTCCGGGTCCGGGGTGAACACCACCTGGCCGTCGACCAGCGCGACACTGCCGTTCGTCGCGTTGCCCACGGCGCTGACGCTCAGCGTGTCGCCGTCGGCGTCGCCGTCGTTGCCGAGCAGATCGCCCGGCGCCAGCGTCAGCGCCGTGTCTTCCTGGGTCTCGAAGCCGTCGTCCACGGCCACCGGCGGATCGTTCGCCGGCGTCACATCGACCGTCACCAGAGCGGTGTCGGTGCCGCCGTTGCCGTCGTCCACCGTGTACTCGAAGCTGGCCGGACCGCTGTAGTCCGGGTCCGGGG
>JBFGYN010000055.1:0-13217 GCA_041587415.1 Candidatus Competibacterales bacterium
CACGGGACCGGCGTGCGTACCGGGGTAATGTCGTCGTAGGTCGCCGCCAGCACGCAATTGGTGCCCTTGACGATCGGCACCTCGTCCGTGGAGGCGGCAAAGCCCATCATCGGGCCGCCCAGTATGAGCCGCGCGACGTCGGGCGCATAGCCGCCACAGTGCTCGATGAGGTGGCTCACCGGCGTCCCCAATAGCGCCTCGACGTTTCGCGGCCGTCTGACGCCGTGCCCGGTTACCGTGACGAATCGGTGCATCAGGGGTAGGCCCCGGGCTATGGCGTCGTAGACGGCCGCGGCGGTCCCGACGTTGTGGCAGACGATGCCGATGTCTGCCGGTATGCCGTCGCTCGGAACCTCGCGCCCCGTCAACACCTGCAGGAGTTGCTTCTCGCCACCGGTGGGGTAGACGGTGGGGACCGGCTGAACTCGAATGTCGGCGTCACGGGCGAATTCGCTTTGCGCGTCCTCGAGGGCGCCTATTGCTGCCGGCATGTCGTCCTCGATTCCAACCACGCAATGTTCGATGCCGAGCGACCGACACATGATCGCCGCGCCCGTGATCACCTCTCGTGCGCGGGTGCGCATGAGAACGTCGTCGCAGGTTATGTAGGGTTCGCATTCGGCACCGTTCAGCACCAGCAGGTCCAGCTTGCGGTCCGGCCCCGGATTCAGCTTTACCGCCGAGGGGAACGCTGCGCCGCCAAGGCCCACGATCCCGGCCGACCGGATGCGTTTCCGGAGTTCGTGGGCATCCAGAGCCGCGTACTCTGAACAGGGCTCGGGAAGTTGGTCCCACCAAGTCTCTTCTCCGTCCGTGTCGATGACGATGCATCGTGCACTCAGACCGGAGGGGTGCGGAACGGGAAGGCGTTTGATCGCGGCAACGCGCCCCGAGGTCGGGGCGTGGAGGTACGCGCTCACGTAGCCGTCCGCTTCGGCTATCGGTTGCGCCTTGAGCACGCGATCGCCAACGGAGACGAGGGGCTTGGCCCGTGTGCCGATGTGTTGCTGAAGGGGCAGTATCAACGTCGCGGGGATGGGCACCGGCTCTGCTGATGCGTCGGTCGATACCTCCCTCCGACCCGCGAGTCTGAGACCACCGTGAAAGCGCCAGGGTTTGCTGCCGACCGTCATGCTGGAGCCCTAGCCTGCATGCCTCAACGGCCCCCTCATAACCGCTGTAAGTGATTGCATTCTATGATTTACTCCGCATGCCTCGGAAGTCGGGACAATGTGTCGCCGCCCGTGCTCTTCCGGCGATAGCACGGGGCGCCGCGCGGGTTGCGGGAGGCTCCGTACCTTTCCGGTTGTCCGGCAGCAAAACACATGCATCGCGTCCGCATTCCGTGCCCTGGCCATACGGGAATGAAATTCCTCGGGATGCCGGCTCCAGGGCCACGGATCATTTGCCCGCTCATGGGGACGCCGTGCCCGTGTCGTTGGCGGGCGCGAGGCCCGAGCCCTCTGGAAAGGGCCATTTCCAGTTCTTGACCGTCGTACGCACGGGCACCATATCGATGCAATCCACCGGACAGGGATCCACGCAAAGGTCGCAGCCCGTGCACTCCTCCGCAATCACCGTATGCATTTGTTTGGTCGCACCGAGAATGGCGTCGACGGGACAGGCTTGTATGCACAAAGTGCAGCCGATACACGTTTGCTCGTCGATGACGGCCACTGTGGTGGGCTTCTCCTGCCCATGTTCCGGATTCAATGGTTTGGCGTCTCGCCCCAGCAAATCGGCCAAGGCCAGGATGGTCGTCTCTCCACCCGGTGGGCACTGATTGATGTCTGCCTCTCCACTGGCGATGGCTTGCGCGTACGGGCGGCACCCCGGATAGGTACACTGGCCGCACTGGGTTTGCGGCAGCAGGGCATCGATCTGGTCCACGACCGGGTCGCCTTCGACGCGGAATCGAATCGCCGCGAAGCCGAGCAGCAGTCCGAATGCCGCGGCCAAGCCTGTGGCGACGAGGAGCGCGCTGAGCATGGTTAGCCCGCATCTCTCACCGGGATCCCGGATGAGAGTCGAATTGTGTTCGTTGCGGGAGCGTGCCTGGACCGTGACCCGTGCTTGCAGCTTCGGATTAGGGGGAAGTGCGTGCTCGGCGCCGCCACGGCCGTGCTATCGCCGGGAAAGCGCACTCGACGACTCACTGTTTTCCGGAAATTCTGCATAATCTCGTCTCAATCATATCGTTTGGCTGTGATTGCAGCGGCCTGGCGGGCGCTGCGGGCTATCCTTCCACCAGGCCCGAAAATCCCATAAACGCCAGGGACATCAGACCTGCCGTGACCATCGCGATGGCGGCGCCTCTGAATGGCACGGGAACGTCGGCGACGGCGATTCGTTCACGGATCGCCGCAAACAGCGTCAAAACCAGGGAAAAGCCGACGGCGGCACCGAAACCATAGAATGCGGACTGCAGAAAGCCATGTCCTTCCTGGATGTTGAGCAACGCGACGCCCAGGACAGCACAGTTCGTGGTGATGAGAGGCAGAAATATCCCGAGCACGTTGTAGAGCAGTGGACTGGTCTTGTGCACCACCATTTCCGTGAATTGCACAACCACGGCGATCACGAGAATAAAGGTGATGGTTCTCAGGTATTCCAGACCCAGGGGCGCCAGCAGAAACTCGTTTGCGAGATAGCTGCAGATCGAAGAAAGCGTCAGGACGAACGTCGTGGCGAGGCCCATACCCGTTGCCGTCTCCAGCTTTCGGGAGACACCCATGAACGGGCATAGTCCCAGAAACTTCACCAGGACGAAGTTGTTCACCAGAATGGTGCTGATCAGAATCAGCATGTATTGCTTCATGTGACTACCGAGCAAGCGTGTGGCGGAAGCGGCCCGAAACGGCCCCCCCGTTTGCAGCGGCGCGTTTCCAACTGGGAAACCTCGAACAAAACGATTCTGGCTCCCTCAGCGGTTGAGACATGGATGGCGCGGTTTCAACTTCTCTCCTGGAATCAGCATTTTGCCACGTCGATTCCCGCGGCGCACTCGTGTGCCGCTTGCGAGCCCCGTCGTGATCAGAGCTTGCATCGCATGGCGATCTTTCGCGAGCGGCCGGCATCAATGGTTTCTGCATCGAAGGCATTTCAGGGGTTTGTGCTCGTCCCGCGTCCAGGTAGTATTGATGAGTTCCTCGATCCTGCCTTGACCGGGGACCAGGCTGGTAAACGGCGAGCCTCTGACATTGCCCACTGCAAGCGGACGGTATCAGGGCCGCGCCGGCGCCGCCATATAACTTTCTTTCGTTTCCATCGCGGACCGTTATAAGGAAACTCTGATCAAATTGGATTTTCCTTCGACACATGGATATTTTTTCAGAATTGGAATAGCAACCTACTGATTTGGTTTAAAAATAATAAACCGGGATTCCGATTTCGACGCTCCGGCATTTTCTGGACGGCACGATTCAGGGCGCTGGAGCAAGGATCGCCGATTGGCCGATGGGCGGGTGCAGCCCGGACGAGGCGCAGCGAACCGCGTCAGGAGATTTGAGGAACTATGTGCGGAATCGTTGGAATGATTGCGGAACGGAACTCGGTACCGATTCTGCTCGAGGGACTGAAATGTCTGGAGTATCGCGGGTACGACTCCGCCGGTGCAGCCGTCATCGACGAGACCGGCAAATTGAGGCGCACGCGTGTGGTCGGCAAGGTCGCAGCCTTGGCGGAGAAGCTCGAACACGAGCCCATGTCCGGTTCGCTGGGTGTCGCGCACACTCGCTGGGCGACCCACGGCGCGCCGCTCGAATTCAACGCCCACCCCCACACGAGCCGCTCCGTTGCCATCGTTCACAATGGCATCATTGAGAATCACGCGGAGCTGAGAGAGCGCTTGCGCGGCCATGGCTACGAATTTACATCCGAGACCGACACGGAGGTCGCGGCGCACCTGATCGATCACCTGTTCTCGGAGACCGGCGATTTGTTTCAAGCCGTGCGCAGGGCGGTCGAGGAACTCACGGGCGCATACGCGCTCGGGGTAATCAGTGCGGAGCAGCCAGACCGGCTCGTCGCGGCACGCAACGGCAGTCCGCTGGTGATCGGCGTCGGTATCGGTGAACACTTCATTGCATCGGACACGTACGCGCTATTACCCGTCACGCGTCACTTCATCTATCTGGAAAACGGCGACGTCGCCGAACTCAGGCGGCTGTCCATCACCATCGCCGACGTATCGGGCAAGAACGTGGAGCGCAGCGTCTCCCGCGCCGAGCATTCCGCGGGTGTGGTCGAAAAAGGTAAGTATCGGCACTACATGCAGAAGGAGATCTTCGAGCAGCCGAATGCGATTGCAGAGACGTTGGAAGGTCGCGTGGCGGACGGGCGACTATTGGAAGGCTGCTTTGGTCCGGGCGCTGAAGCGCTGTTCGCCCGGGTGCGTAATCTGCACATTGTCGCTTGCGGAACCAGCTACCACGCCGGGCTGGTTGCGCGCTACTGGATCGAGGAACTCGGTGTGCCCTGCTCAGTGGAACTGGCCAGCGAATACCGCTACCGAGCGGTGGTCGTACCAGAGGCCAGCTTGTTCGTGACCATTTCCCAGTCCGGTGAAACCGCCGATACTTTGGCCGCGCTTCGGTTGGCCAAGGAACGGGGTGTCTACGCAGGGACCCTCGCCATCTGCAATGTGCCCGAAAGTTCCCTGGTGCGGGCGTCGGATCATGTCTTCATGACGCGTGCCGGCCCGGAGATCGGCGTCGCCTCCACGAAAGCGTTTACGACGCAGCTCGCGGCATTGCGGCTTTTGTCCATCGCGATCGGGCGTCATTTCGATCTCACGCGAGAGCGCGAGGAGGAACTGGTCGAGGCGTTGATTCGTCTGCCCAGATGGCTCGATCAGACGCTCGAGCTCGATGCCCAGGTGGAACATGCGGCCGAGCGTTTCGCCGAGAAGCAGCACGCCTTGTTTCTCGGACGCGGGCCGGAATATCCGGTCGCGCTGGAAGGGGCACTCAAGCTCAAGGAAATTTCCTACATTCACGCCGAAGGCTATGCGGCCGGGGAGCTCAAGCACGGCCCATTGGCGCTGGTGGATTCGGATATGCCGGTGGTCTGCGTTCTACCCAACAACGAGCTTTTGGACAAGGTTATGTCCAATCTCGAGGAGGTCAGGGCGCGCGGTGGCGAGCTGTTCCTGTTTGCGGCGCGCAGCGCCGGGAGGGAATTCGGCGATGAAAACGTCGTCTTGCCGATCGTCGAGGCCCCTGCGAGTGTCTCGCCCTTTCTCTACACGGTCGCACTTCAGCTCTTGGCGTACCACGTTGCCGTGCTGAAAGGAACGGACGTGGACCAGCCCCGAAATCTTGCCAAATCCGTTACGGTCGAATAGCGGAGTGCCCCGGGTTGCTTGCGCTGCGACAATCCCGGAGAATCCGCCACGCAATTTTGTGCCGCCGCCCCGCGCCGAGTCGACTTCGCAGTGACGAGTACGCTGAAGGCGGAGCAGAGGTTTCGATTATTCGGTGCCACCAGGGAGTTCTAGATGAGGGCATTCGGTAGCATTCGTGACCGGAAGATACGCGTCGCTCTCGCCGGCTGCGGCCGCATCTCCGGCAAGCACGTCGATGCCTTTCGGCAACACGCGGACGACCTGGAACTGGTCGCCGTGTGCGACACCGACGAGCGGGCGTTGCGCGAAGCGGTCGAGGCCACCGGGGCAAGGGGCTACGCCGAGCTGCGCGGTCTACTGGAGGATTCGGGCGCCGATCTCGTCGTCATCTGCACACCCAGTGGTCTCCATCCCGAGCAGGTCGTTGAGTGCGCCCGGGCGGGTAGGCACGTCGTGACGGAAAAACCCATGGCGACCCGCTGGAATGACGGACTGCGAATGGTGCGAGCCTGCGACGATGCGGCGGTGCGCCTGTTCGTCGTCAAGCAGAATCGACACAACACGACGCTTCAGCTCCTGAAGCGCGCAGTCGCCCAAGGGCGATTCGGGCGCATCTACACGGTGCAGCTCAATGTCTTCTGGGCGCGTCCCCAGGCGTATTACGACAGCGCGGCGTGGCGCGGGACCTGGGAGTTCGACGGCGGGGCGCTCATGAATCAGGCAAGCCATTACGTTGACCTGCTCGACTGGCTCATCGGACCCGTCGAGTCGGTGCAGGCCATGACGGGGACCCTGGCCCGGCGGATCCAGGTCGAGGACACCGCGGTCATGAACGTCCGCTGGCGCTCGGGCGCGCTCGGCTCCATGACCGTTTCCATGCTGACCTATCCCAAGAACTACGAAGGTTCCATCACGATCATCGGCGAGAAAGGGACGGTCCGCGTCGGCGGAGTGGCGGTAAACGAGATCCAGACTTGGGAGTTCGCAGACCAGCACGAGGACGACGAGAAAGTCGGCGCCGCCACTTACGAAACCACCTCGGTCTACGGTTTCGGTCACCCAATCTACTACAAGAACGTGGTCGACACCCTGCGCGGCGACGCGGAACCGGAAACGGACGGCCGCGAGGGACTGCATTCTCTGGAACTGCTCATCGCCGCCTATCTATCGGCGCGAGACGGACAGCGCGTGTCGCTGCCCTTGGAGATTTGATGGGCTACAGCGTTCACTCCTCTGCCATCGTCGACGACGGCGCCAGGATTGGGAACGAGACACGGATCTGGCACTGGGTCCACATTTGCGCCGGCGCGACGATCGGCGGGCGCTGCAGCCTCGGACAGAACGTGTTCGTCGGCAATCGGGTCGTCATCGGCAACAATGTCAAGATTCAGAACAATGTCTCCGTGTACGACAATGTGACGATCGAGGACGACGTGTTCTGTGGCCCGAGCATGGTCTTCACCAACGTCTACAATCCCAGGTCAGCGATTTCTCGAAAAGACGAATATCGGGACACGCTGGTCCGTCGCGGCGCAACACTCGGTGCAAACTGCACGATTGTCTGTGGCGTGACCGTTGGCCAGTACGCGTTCGTCGGTGCCGGGGCGGTAGTGAACCGAAACGTCCCCGACTTTGCTTTGACGGTGGGTGTCCCAGCCAGGCAAGTGGGCTGGATGAGCCGGCACGGTGAGCAGCTGGATTTGCCTGTTGAGGGTCCCGGGCGCGCGGTTTGCCGGCACTCCGGCGATTGTTACGTGCTGGAGGCCGGTTCGTGCCAATTGGTCACATGAGTGATCGATTGGCGACCCGCAACGAGAGTTCCCGTGTGGCTCATCGAGCGCCCGACGCACGAATCGGGCGTTCTCGCACGAGACCTGGAAATGCACACGACTTCACGATCGGACCAGCATGATTCCATTTATTGATTTGAAGACACAGCAGGCGCGCATTCGATCGGAGATCGACGCGCGCATTCGCAACGTTTTGGACCACGGCCAGTACATCATGGGCCCCGAGGTCGCGGAATTGGAAGAGCGCCTGGCAGCCTACGTGGGTGTGTCCCACTGCATTGGCGTAGCGAGTGGTACGGATGCATTGCTGATAGCCATGATGGCGCTCGGCGTGCGGGCGGGAGACGAGGTGATCACGACCCCGTTTACATTCATAGCCACCGGCGAAACCATTGCTTTGCTGGGGGCGAAGCCGGTATTTCTGGACATCGATCCGCGTACATACAACATTGACCCCCAGTTGATCGAATCCGCTATTACGTCGCGCACGAAAGCGATCATTCCCGTCAGCCTGTACGGGCAGTGCGCGGATTTCGACGCCATCAACACCATTGCCCGGCGCCACGGTATTCCGGTCATCGAGGACGGTGCCCAGAGCTTCGGGGCGACCTACAAGGGCCGCCCATCGTGCGGCTTGACCGAAATCGCCTGCACCAGTTTTTTTCCGTCCAAACCCCTCGGCGGCTATGGGGACGCGGGCGCCCTGTTTACCGATGACGACGAGCTGGCCAAAGTGATGCGCGAGATTCGTGTGCACGGTCAGGATCGTCGCTACCATCATGCACGGGTTGGCGTGAACGGGCGGCTGGACAGTCTCCAGGCGGCCGTGTTGCTCGCCAAGTTCGAGCTCTTCCCGCAGGAGGTCGTGGCGCGCGGGCGCGCCGGCGCCCGACTGTCCGAGCTGTTGGCCGGTACGGTGACGACACCGTTCATCGAGCCGCACAACACCTCCGTGTACGCCCAGTACACGATCGAAGTGGATGCTCGCGACGACGTCCAGACCGTGTTACAGGCGTCGGGCGTTCCCACGGCGGTTCACTACCCGGTGCCCCTCAATCGGCAACCGGCGATGGGCGTCGTGGACTGCAATGTCCCAAACGCCGAGCGGGCGTCGCAACGTGTACTGAGTCTGCCGATGCATCCCTATCTGTCCGAGGACCAGATGACGAGCATTGCCGCGGGCTTGAGGAGCGCCGTGAGGGGTGATCTTCCGGCGAGCGTTTGAGGCAGCTCAGGACTCGGCCGAAAGCGGATAGGGACGCGATTTCGCGGGCCGATTCGATGAGACCGGATTTCCCCGCCGCAGGTCGCCCAGCCACTCCGTCGAAGCAATCGCCGGCACTGCTGCACGTCGTTCGGATCGCCTCGATCGTTCCCGTTGCGAGTCTCATTTGGCTGATCACCTACCTCGCCGGCATCGCGTCGCGCGGTTTGGACGTGACGGATGAGTCCTTCTACCTGATGCTGGCCGCCGACCCGGGGTCGGTCATCGCGTCGGTCACGGCGTTCGGCTTCTACACCGGCGTCCTGTTCGACCTTGCCGGTCGGGACATAGCCGGATTTCGCATCGCGGGTGTGTTTGCGCTTTCCGCGGTCGGTTTTCTGGCCGGTGCGTCGGCCCTTGTTTGTGTCCGGGATGCGTTGCGGGTGCCGATGCCGCCGACCGTGTTTGCTGCTTCGTCCGCAATGTTCACCCTCGCCTGCCTCGGCTACTACAGCACGACGGTTCTGACGCCCGGATACAATTGGTTGAATCTAATCGGGTTGCTCATTGCCCTGATGGGGCTCGCCTTGTCGTGCCGCGTCGGTCGTATTGCTCCTCCGGGTGCCGTTTTGGCCGGGGTCGGCGTCGGTTTGTCATTCATGGCCAAGTTCCCCTCGGCGGGCGCCTACGCTCTTGTCGTCGCCTCTGTCATGTCGCTCTGGCCCGGACCGAGTCTGCGATCGCGCGTCCTGCACCTGGGACTGCTCGCGGGTGGCGTTACCGCGGTGTTCCTGCTGCATGTCTCGTGGTTCCAGGACGTGCCGGATTTCGTGGCTGTTTTCGAGCGCGGCCAGCGCGCCGCTGCAGAGCTTCGGTCGCACGACATCGGTGCCCTGTTGCGGGATTACGTCGATAGCTTCGGCGTGCTTGCGCGGCAGGTCTGGAATCAGTATCAGCTGGGATTCATCGTTGCGCCGGTCGCGTTCGCCTGGGCTGCATCGAGTCTCCGGCGTCGTAGCGATGGCCCGCTTCGCCTCGCCTGGGCGCTGGTGTGTTTCTCCGTTTTCATGATCGCCCTTGCGTGGTGGCGGGGAAGCCTTGCGGCCGGGGTCGGTGCCGACCGGATGATACTTGCCGCCGTATTGGCAATGACCGTCATGCTGTCGCTGATTGCCGCGGCGGTGCTTCGGGTCGATGGCGGCGAAAGTGGCCGCCGCACGAAGAGCGACCGGGTGCGCACGCTCCTGCTGGTCTTCGCGTTGTTGAGCGTGCCCGCTGCCTATGCGTTCGGGACCGGCAACTCGCCGGCAGTCCTGCACGCCCGCAGGGCGGTTGGGCCGCTGTGCCTGGTTTGGTTCATCGCGTTGCTGGTACTGTTGGCCCGTTACCGTGCGGTTGCGGTCACGGTGTTGCCGCTGGCAGCCATGTCCGTGGCGCTCGCCTATCGAGGCATGACCATCGAGGAGCGGCCGTACCGTCTCGCGGCTCCCTTCGAGGAGCAGGTCGAACGTGTCGAGCTCGGCGATCCACGCTCCACTCTGAAGCTCGATGCCGGAACGGCGCGAGCGTGGATCATCTTGCAGGACGCCCTCGGCGAAGCGGGGTTCCGATCCGGAAGACCCATCATCGATTTCACCGGAGTGAGTCCCGGTCTCGTCTTCGGTGTGGGTGGGCAATACGTGGGCGCTCCGTGGTTGCCGGGCGGCTATCCGGGATCGCCGGATCTCGCGCGCTTTATCCTCGACGGTGTGCCGAGAACGCAAATCGTGAACGCTTGGCTGATAACGGCGCCGAATGCGGAACATGCGATCGACCCCGGGGAGATCCTCGCTGGTTTTGGCGTTCGGTTCCCACGAGACTACAATCGCGTCGTTCGGATGCGCTGGCCACAGCGGAAGCTCATCATCGAGGTGTGGCGCCCGGGCGTGCAAGCCGATGCGAGTCGACAAATGGAACACGAATGAGCAATAGCGGTTTCGAAGCATTCCTGGAACGGGCCTGCGGCGAGGAGATGGCTCGGTTCGCAGCCGAGCGGGTAGATGACGACCCGGTGGCGATTCGCGAGCTGATCGCGACCTATGCAAACGAAGCCAGGGTTGGTTGGGAGCTGGTGCGCGACATCGTGCAACCCGGGATGCAGGTTCTCGACGTGGGTGCGGGTATCGGTGTACTCGCGGCGTGGCTGCACAGCCTCGGGGCTGCCGTGACAGCTATCGAACCCGCCGGCGAAGGATTCGACCGCAACTTCCGTGTGGGCGAAGCCATCAAAATCTGGTTTCAGCTGGATGGGTTTCGGTATCAGGATCGGCGGGTCGAGGATCTGCGCGCCGGACACGATGGACCCTTCGACCTCATCTATTCGGTCAACGTGGTGGAGCACCTGCCAAATCCGGAAATCGCAATGGAACGCATGGCCGCGGTCCTCGCGCCCGGGGGCTGCATGGTGCACACTTGCCCGAACTACTCAGTGCCTTATGAGCCCCACTTCGCATTGCCCTTGCTTCCCTTCGCACCGGCCGCAACACGGTGGTTGCTTCCAAAACGCATCGTGGACAGCGGATTATGGAGATCGTTGAATTTTGTGACCGCGAGTCGAATTCGTCGCGCAGCGCAGGCATCTGGACTGCGGCTCACGCTCGAGCGCGGGACCATGTACAAGAGCTTCGCGCGGCTCGACGAGGATCCCATGTTCGCGGCGCGGCAGGGGGCCGCGATCAGGTTCTTGCACCGCACCCTCAACCTGACCGGTCTCATGCACGTCATCCGCCATTGGCCACCGCGTCTCGCCACCCCCATGACCTTTCGCTGCCGCCATCAGGTGGAGGGTAACTGACCCGCCGTGTCGCTCCGCTCCGCTCTGCAAGCATCGCTCGCCGCATCCGGTATCTACAACACTTTCCAGGATTTTCTGGGCGGCGAGGCGGGAAGGCGAGTCTTCGTGCGCGAGCACCTGAGGCCGGAACCGGGCCAGCGGGTGCTCGATGTGGGCTGCGGGCCGGCGGACATACTCGATTTGCTTCCGGAAGTGGACTATCTCGGAACGGATCTCTCCGAGCGCTACATTCGGGATGCGAAAGAGCGGTGGGGCGATCGGGGGCGATTCCGTCAGGCCGACGTATCCGAGCTGAAGTTGGATGAAGAAGAGCGGTTCGATCTGGTCATGGCGCTGGGTGTTCTCCATCATTTGGATGACGACGCGGCGCGCCGACTGCTGTCGCTCGGACATCAGATGCTCCGGCCTGGCGGTCGGCTCGTGACGATCGATGGGTGCTATCAGGATGGCCAGCATTGGCTGGCAAAGCTCATGCTCAACATGGATCGCGGTGAACACGTGCGCAACGCGGAGGGCTACCGGAGGCTAGCGGACGAGACGTTCTCGCTCGTTCGCCAAAGCGTGCGCTCCGACCTGCTTCGGCTTCCCTACACCCACTGCGTGATGGAATGCAGCGACCATACGCCGTCCCACGCAGGCGCATCGGCACCGTGACCCGCTATCTGCAGAGTCATTTTTCATTGCTGTTCGCCATGGCGCTGGCCATCTACAGCCAGACCGTGGTCAAGTGGCAGATCAACCTGGCCGGCGCGGCTCCCGCGGAGACTGGGGAGAAAATCGTTTTCGTCTTGAAACTGCTGCTCAATCCGTGGGTACTGTCCGCCGCCGTCGCGACGGTCGTGGCCGGTGTCAGCTGGATGATTGCCATGACCCGTTTCGAGCTCAGCTACGGCTACTTGTTCGTGAGCTTGATGTTTCCCGGAACATTGCTTGCCAGCGCGGTATTCTTGGGCGAGCCCATGACGTGGCAGAAAATTGTCGGCGTCTGCTTCATCATGGCTGGCATCGTCGTGTTGGGCCGCAGTTGACCGCGTAACGGTTCGACTCATGAGAATACCATTCAGCCGTCCACATGCCATCGGCACCGAGTGGGAAAGCATGAGGGCGGCCCTCGAGGTGCACGGGCGTTTGTCCGGCAATGGGTATTTCACCCAGCAATGCCAGCAATGGCTGCAGGCTCAAACCGGATCGAACCGGGCGCTGCTCACTCATTCCTGCACCGGCGCACTGGAAATGTCAGCCCTGCTGCTGGAAATTGCGCCCGGCGACGAAGTGATCATGCCGTCGTACACGTTCGTGTCGACTGCAAACGCTTTCGTGTTGCGGGGTGGTGTTCCGGTTTTCGTCGACATCACACCCGATACTTTGAATATCGACCCCGACCGGGTCGAGGCCGCGATTACCGATCGAACTCGGGCGATCTGCGCCGTGCACTACGGCGGCATCTCCTGCAACATGAAACGACTGCTGGCCATCGCCCGTGCCCATGGCCTGTCGGTTGTGGAAGACGCCGCCCAAGCCATCGGCGCCAGCTACGAGGGCCAGTTGCTGGGGACATTGGGCCGCTTCGGGGCCCTCAGCTTTCACGACACGAAGAACGTCATCTCGGGTGAGGGCGGCGCGCTGCTGATCAACGAGCACGCGGATGCCGGTCCCGCGGAGATCATTCTGGAGAAGGGCACCAACCGGGAGCAGTACATTCGTGGAGAAGTGGATAAGTACACCTGGTGGAGCATCGGCTCTTCGTTCTTGCCGAGCGAGCTCACCGCGGCATACCTGTGGGAACAGCTTCAAGAGGCGAACACGATCACCGATGAACGTCTCCGCATCTGGACGGGCTATGACGAACGTCTGGTCGACTTGGAAGAGGGGGGCCTGCTTCGCCGGATGACCGTGCCCGACTATGCTGGTCACAATGCCCACATGTATTACGTGCTGCTACCGAGCGCAGATCGCCGAAATGCCACGCTGGCAGGCCTTCAACGCCGGGGCATCGGCGCGACGTTTCATTACGTGCCCCTGCATTCCTCGCCGGCGGGCCGGCGC
>JBFGYN010000056.1:0-13165 GCA_041587415.1 Candidatus Competibacterales bacterium
GCCGACTACTTCGACTATATCGAACCGCTGCGGAAAGTACCCTCTCACCGTGCGCTCGCACTGCTGCGGGGCCGCCGCGACAGAGTGCTGTCCCTAGCTTTCACCTTGCCCGAAGACGAGCGGGAAGACCGGGACTCCAGCGCACCGGGAACGCCGGAACGGCGTATTGCCGCCCGTTTCGGCATCCAACACCGGGACCGCCGGGGCGACGAATGGCTTCGGGAGACGATTCGCTTTGCGTGGCGGGTGAAGCTCGCCACCCACCTGGAGTCCGACCTCCTGACCCGACTGCGGGATGCCGCCGAGGCCGAGGCCATCAAAGTATTCGCCCGTAACCTGCACGATCTCATGCTCGCTGCGCCGGCGGGCCAGCGAGCGACCATGGGTCTCGATCCGGGGCTACGAACCGGCGTCAAGGTAGCCGTGGTCGACGGGACGGGAAAGCTGGTGACCACCGCAACGATTTATCCTCACCCCCCGCACAAGCAGTGGGATTCGGCCATTGCGACGATGGCGAAGCTGGCTGCTCTATACGGCGTGGAGTTGGTGAGCATCGGCAACGGTACCGGCTCCCGTGAAACCGACCGCCTTGTCGCGGATCTCAGCCGCCGCCATCCGGAATTGCGTCTCACCCGGGTCGTCGTCAGCGAGGCCGGCGCGTCGGTATATTCCGCGTCGGAACTGGCGTCCAGGGAGTTCCCCCATGTGGATGTCTCGCTCCGGGGCGCGGTGTCCATCGCGAGGCGGCTTCAGGACCCCCTGGCGGAGTTGGTCAAGATCGACCCCAAGGCGATTGGCGTGGGCCAGTACCAGCACGACGTCAACCAAGTGCGGCTCGCCGGCACGCTCGACGCCGTCGTAGAGGACTGTGTGAACGCCGTTGGTGTCGACGTGAACACGGCATCCGGCGAGCTCCTTGCACGCGTCTCGGGAGTCGGCCCCGCACTCGCCGCCAACATCGTTTCCTACCGCGACGAGCGCGGGGCATTCAAGAATCGCCGGGAGCTGAAAAAAGTGCCCCGCCTCGGTCAGAAAGCTTTCGAACAAGCGGCCGGGTTTCTTCGGGTCAACAACGGCGACAATCCGCTGGACGCCTCGGCGGTCCATCCGGAAGCCTATTCCGTGGTGGTGCGCATGGAGAAGGCCACCGGGCGACCGGTTGAGTCTCTGGTGGGTGACGGCAGATTCCTGCGCGGCCTGACGCCAAGCGACTTCATTGACGACGTTTTCGGTGAACCGACGGTCCGGGACATCCTCGCGGAACTGGAGAAACCGGGCCGCGACCCTCGGCCCGATTTTCACACAGCAACGTTCCGAGAGGGCGTGGAGTCCCTGGGCGACCTGGAACCCGACATGATCATGGAAGGTGTCGTGACAAACGTCACCAACTTCGGTGCCTTCGTGGACATTGGCGTGCACCAGGACGGCTTGGTGCACATCTCCGCCCTTGCCGACCGCTTTGTCAAAGACCCGCGAGACGTGGTTCGAACAGGTCAGCTGGTGAAGGTCAAAGTGCTCTCCGTTGACGCGGCGCGCCGGCGCATTGCGCTCACGATGCGCCTGCAGGACGAATCTCGAGCCGTGGGACCGGAAAGTGGAAAAGGCAAGGGCCAAAACCCGGCCAAACGTCGTCCCGAGAACCGCACGCCCCACGGCGGTGCGATGGCAGACGCGTTTGCTCGACTGAAACGGCGTGACAAACCAGTTTGACCAGCGCGCTCCGCGACGGCGCTGAGCTTGGTCGCCGACGAATCGGAATATTGCACTGGACGGAAAAAGGCGAAGGGGCTGCCCGGATAAATCCGGACAGCCCCTTCTGTTTGACGCGAGCGTCCTTTAGGCCACCTTGGCCACCGCGTCCACGCTCTCCTGAGCGATCTTCTGAACGTCGGCAGTGTAGGTCTTGGCTAACTCGGCGACGGCCTGGCTGTCGGCGGTCAGCTTCTCGCTCACCTGGCGAACGTATGCCGCATGCGAATCCGCGTAGGCTTTCAGTCCGTCGACGTCCTTCACCTCGACCGCGGCCTTGAGCTGGCTGATGGCGAGGCCACTCAGCTCTCGTACGCTGCCGAGTTCCAACTCAACCAGCTTCTCCACGTTCGCAACGTTCAGCGCGTTGAAGGCACCGGCCGCAGCGACCAGCTTGTCGTTCTGCTCTTTCAGGGAGGCAACAATCTTGTCGGTCATCTCGATTTCCTCGGGTAAATGTAGTATTGAAGTGATGTTGCGATGCATCATATCAACACTCTTGCTGCGCCGCAACATTTTTTCCGCTACTCCCTGCGCTTGGCTCCGAGACCACAGGTTCGCCCGCACGCTCTACAGGCAGCGGTGCCCTCACTGTCGGAGCCAGCTTGCTGGCGAAGCTCTTCCTGAAGCCGCCCGGAACACTGGTCCGCATGACTCACCGGGCCGCTCGAATATTCTATATGTGATTGAACTATATAATTAATACTGAAATACACGGAAAGCGGCGTGTCACCGGCCTCGCTCTCGCGGCGAGAGCACGATCGCGGCGGGCCAGAGCACGCTCCGCGTGCGCGAACAGCCTGCCGGCGTCCATGCATAGGCAGATCAACGCCCCGCAAGGTATGCTGATGCACCCGCAATTTCCGCCGACTACCTCGCCTCCCTATCGGAGTGAAGGAGCTGACGACCGTGAAGATGACACGCACCTTGATCGCCTTCCTGCTCATCGGACAAGTGTTGACCGGATGCGCCGCGAGTCAGTCCTCCGGCGCCTACAGCCGTCAAAACGCCCGTCAGGTGCAGGACGTGGAGTGGGGTACCGTTCAAAGTATCCGTCCGGTTCAAATCGAGGGGACCAAGTCCGGTGTTGGCGCAATCGCCGGCGGAGCGGCGGGCGGTGTTGCCGGCAAGGGGATTGGGCGGGGAAGGACTGGGACACTCGGCGCGATCGGCGGCGCGGTCGTCGGTGGCGTTGCGGGCGCTGTAACCGAGGAAGTGGTCACACGGCGGCGCGGTGTCGAGATAACGGTGCGCCTGGATGGGGGACGTACAATCGCCGTCACACAGGAAGACGACCAACCGATCACACCGGGCGATCGGGTAAAGCTGGTCACAGCCCCCGACGGAACGGCGCGCATCGCCCAATATTGAACCTCGTCCCGGGAGTCGGTCTCATGGACCCGCGAGGCACGCCTTCTCGCGCGCCTTGGTGAAATATCCGGGGTCCCTGATGAAGTATCCGGGCTAGTGGTAGAGCAGCGCCTCAGGTATCCCGCTTGTCCCACAGGTCCCGGTTGGCGCGACGCCGGTCCTTACCCGAACGACGGGGTTCCTTTCCCACCTCGAATCTGACCGAGGAGCGACGATCCGAGTTCTTTCGGCGCTCCCCTTTCCTTCTGTCTGGCCCGGTGTAGGGTTCGTCATCCGACGACATGGCACACTCCTTTGCGGTTTCGAGCCCTACAATCCCTTGCTGAATGCCCGGATCGGCCTGTTCAGTCAGGCTGGGCTGCCGAATCGATCAGAATAACAAGCTAGATTCGAGCCAGAGTTCAGTAAAAGTGTCCGGTCAGTTTCTTGGCAGGACGGGACTGCCTTCTGCGGCGACGTATCCGACCCCGATAGACGCGAATTCATCGAGTTCTCGATTCGAACTCGAGATGCGATGGCTGCCGCGCCTGCGCTCCGCGTCGCACGCCCTGCCGACCAGTGACCCCGGCGAACGGGAAGCGACGGAACGCCTGCCCTCGGATCGCCATCGATTCTCGACCTCCCCACTCAAGTTAATTGCCAGTCAGCCGATAGATACAACTGCCCGTCAAGAATATGACGGAAGCGTTGGCGCTCCGAGGTCCTGACGGATGAACGGCGACGGCCCTGACCTGGCCGGTGGCATCGCGCTTGGCCCGAGTCCGGGTGGCGGGCGCACGGTATGGGGCGTTGATCCATTTGCACGGCCGCACCAGCGCCTTCGCGCTCGCGGGGCAAAGCGCGAGAAGTGCGGTCGGCGCGATGAGATCAGGACTTCCCTAGCCCGAACGTTGCACGTGCGAGCGCGGCGAACGAATGCCTTACCTTGGCTACGCGAGGCACGGAATGTGCTCGTGCACACGCGAACACGGCCCCTCGCGGACCGCAGGAGACAGAGTGTTGATCAGAATTCCAGACCTGCCCGAGGCGATACCGTCGCCGTCGGACGAGCGAATGAGACCCTTGCGTGTGCTCGTGGCGGAGGACAACGAAACCGATCGCTTGATTCTGAGCCAGATTCTTCGGGCGGATGGATACGAAGTGGTCCTCGCGGAGAATGGCAAGGAGGCGGTGCAAGCCTTCCAGCTCCACGAACCCGATCTGGTCCTCATGGATGTCAACATGCCGATCATGGACGGCTACGAAGCCGTTCGCCGCATACGCAACATCACGGCGGGGCGGATGCTTCCGATCGTATTCGTGACGGCGTCGACAGACGAAGGCGAATTGCTGGCGTGCCTGGACGCGGGGGGAGACGATTTCTTCAAGAAACCGTACAGCCGCGCGATGCTACGGGGAAAAATCCGTGTCTTCCGACGCATGCAGATGCTGTACGACAAGCAGCGGGACCAGGCGCTCGCCCTGGACGCGGCTCACCAGAAGATTCACACCATTTTCGCAACCATCCCATCGCTGATTGTCGCCGTCGACCGCGACGGGCGTATCACGGACTGGAATCGGGCCGCGGAACAGTGCAGCGGAATACGCGGACAGGACGCCCTGGGCAGACACATCGCGGAGTGCGGAATTTCGTGGGACAGGAAGACTTTTGTGCCAGCCCTCGAGGCCGCCCTTCGAGACGACCGGTCGAATCGCCTGCCCGAAACCCGGTACACGAGGCCAGATGGCAGCGACGGAATCCTCGGCATCACTTTGCACCCCCTCACGGCACGCTCCGGCGAGCGTGTAACGGGGTATTTGCTCATGGGCGCAGATATCACCGAGCGCAAGAGGGCCGATACGGCGCTCAGGGAAAGCGAGGAGCGATTCCGCCAGATGGCGGCGAGTATCGAGGAGGTGTTCTGGATGACCAGTCCCGACAAGAGCGAAATGCTCTACGTCAGTCCAGGATACGAAGCGATATGGGGCCGGTCCTGTAAAGACTTGTACGAGCAGCCGCGCAGTTGGTTAGACGCGATCCACCCCGATGACCGGGAGGGAATCAGCAACTCCGCCCTGACTGACCAGGCCACGGGTCACTACGATCACGAGTACCGGATCGTTCGGCCGGACGGGTCCGTCCGGTGGATTCACGACCGGGCCTTTCCGGTCAAGGATGCATCCGGACGGGTCTGCCGGATCTCCGGCATCGCCGCGGACGTTACGGACGAGAAGCTGTCGCAGGAGGCACTCCGCGCCAGCGAGGAGCGCTTTCGGAACTACTTCGAGCTTGGTGTGATCGGCATGGCGATCACATCGCCCACCAAGGAAATACTCGAGGTCAACGACGAGACCTGCAAGATCCTCGGCTACGAACGGAGCGAGCTCCTGGAGAAGAGCTGGGAGGAGATGACGCATCCCGACGATGTAGCCGCGAGCAGCGCGAATTTTGATCGCGTGCTGGCCGGGGAGATCGACGGCTACAAGGTGGATAAGCGATTCATCCGCAAGGACGGCCGCGTGGTATTCACGACCATTACGGTGAAATGCGTGCGCCGCGATGACGGTTCGGTCGATCACTTCCTCGCTCTCTACGAGGACATCAGCGAACGCAAGGCGCTGGAAACACAGCTCCTGCACGCCCAGAAACTGGAAGCCATCGGGCAGCTCGCCGCCGGGATCGCCCACGAGATCAACACTCCGAGCCAGTACGTGGGCGACAACCTCCGCTTCCTCAAAGAGTCGTTCGACGACGTGCAGCAGGTCCTCGATACGTACGCGAAACTGATGACCGCCGCACGAACCGGGTCCATTCTCCCGGAACTACTGGAGGAAGTTGACTCGGCTGTCGATGACGCGGACCTGGAGTACTTGAGCGAGGACATCCCCTCCGCGATCGAGCAATCCCTCGACGGAACCGGGCGGATAAGCGAGATCGTAACGGCCATGAAGCGGATGTCGCATCCGGGATCGGCCAACATGGAGGCGGCCGACCTGAACGAGGCGTTGAGAAACGGTATCACCGTAGCACGCAACGAATGGAAGTACGTCGCGGAGGTGGTCACGGACTTCGACGACGCGCTACCGCCCGTTCCCTGCTACTTGGCAGACCTCAATCAAGTGTTCCTGAATCTCATCGTCAATGCGGCGCACACGATCGAGGATGTGGTCGGTACCGACAGTGATCGCAAGGGCACGATTACCCTCTCCACGCGGACCGCCGCCAATGCGGTCGAGATCCGCATCGCGGACACGGGCACGGGCATTCCTGAAGAGCACCGCGCCAATATTTTCGATCCCTTCTACACCACCAAAGAGGTGGGCCGGGGCACCGGCCAGGGCCTGTCCGTCGCCCACGCGATCGTCACCCAGAAGCACGGTGGTGAAATTACCTTCGAGACCGCGGAAGGCGCGGGAACCACATTCATCATCCGCTTGGCGATGGTCGCCGAGCAGGATCTCATGTCAAAGAACGTCGCTTGAGGTACAGCCGAATGGATCAAGTCCGAGTGTTATTCGTCGATGACGAGCCAAACGTCCTGCAGGGCCTGAGGCGATCTTTACGCAGCATGCGCCGGGAGTGGCAGACCGATTTTGCCGGAAGTGGCCCCGAAGCCTTGCAAAAACTGTCCCAGAGTCCGTACGACGTGGTGGTTTCCGACATGCGGATGCCGGGCATGGACGGTGCCAAGCTGCTCAACGAGATCCTGGTCGAACATCCGAACGTCATTCGCATCATCCTGTCCGGATACTCGGATCGGGAAACGATCATGCAGTCGGTCGGGGCGACCCATCAATATCTTGCCAAGCCGTGCGAGACCGACGTGCTGAGGACGGCGATCGGTCGTGCCATGGAATTGCGCGAAATGCTCAAGGACGAGCCGACTCTGATGCCGCTGATCTCCAGGATTCGGTCTCTTCCGAGTCTTCCAGGCCTGTACACGGACATCGTCGACGAGTTGCAGTCGCCCGAGCCCTCGATGGAAAAGGTCGCCGAGATCATTACCCGGGACCCGGCCATGACCGCCAAGATCCTGCAGCTGGTGAACTCCTCCTTTTTCGGGCTGGCGACACGGATTACCGGGATTGACAGGGCGGTCAGCTTACTCGGCCTGGACACGATCAAATCACTGGTCCTTTCGGCGAAGGTATTCAGCCAATTCGATTCGGCGTCCCTCAAGGGTTTCTCGCTGGATGCATTGTGGGCTCACTGCAGCATGGTCGGCACAGTGGCGCGACAAATCGCTCGGGCGGAAGGGGCAAACCGGGACGAGGTAAATGCGGCGCTGACAGCAGGACTGCTCCACGACCTGGGGCAACTGATCCTGGCATCGAGCCTGCCGGACGAATACGCCGACACCCGACGACTGGCGTCCGACCAAGGCTTCGATCTGCACGAGGTGGAGTTCCGTGCCTACGGGGCAACTCATGCCGGCCTCGGCGCCTATCTGCTCGGGATTTGGGGCCTGCCGGAATCGATCGTCGACGCCGTGGCGTTTCATCACGATCCAATGCACTCCGACACCGAGGGATTCTCTGCCTTGACGGCGGTGCATGTCGCCAACGAGCTCATCCACGGTTTCATGGCAGGCATTCCCGAGGAGGTCGCCAGCGGTGTTTGCGGCGACTATCTCGCCCGCGAGGGCCTCACCCATCGTCTGGCCGCGTGGCAAGCGATATGCGAAGCGGCACTCGACGAGTAGGAGCACCGGCATGTTGCGATCGGTCCTTTGTGTGGACGACGAACCGAAAGTTCTGGATGGGCTGCGCCGTCTACTGCGCAAGCGGTTCGACCTGCAAACCGCCATCGGAGGAGAGGAAGGCCTGAAGATTCTGGCTAGTCAAGGTCCCTTCGCCGTGGTCGTCTCCGACATGCGGATGCCGAGCATGAACGGAATCGAGTTCCTGACTCAGGTCCAGGAGCGGTCCCCGGACACGGTTCGGATGATGCTCACGGGCAATGCCGATCAGGAAACGGCGGTTGCTGCGGTCAACACCGGCAACGTGTTTCGATTTCTCAATAAACCCTGCGCACCGGACGATGTGGTCGATGCCCTGGAGGTCGGACTGCGGCAATATCAGCTCGTCACCACGGAGCGCGAGCTGCTCGACGGCACCGTGAAAGGCAGCATCAAGCTGCTGACGGACGTGCTTTCCATGACAGACCCGGAATCGTTTGGGCGCGCGGCGGCGCTGCGGGACATGGCGCGCTCGCTGGCCGAAGCGGTTGGCCTGGAGGACATTTGGAGCGTTGAAATTGCGGCCATGCTCTCGCAATTGGGCCGGGTCTCGATCCCGTCGGAGATCCTGACCAAGGAGCGGGCCGGTTCGCCTCTCAGTTCAGACGAAAAGGCTGTCTTGGCCACGGTACCGGAGGTTGGTAGCAAGCTGCTGCGCAACATTCCCCGTCTGGGCAACGTGGCCGACATGGTGCTGCACCAAGAACGCTGCTTCGAAAATGTCAGCGGGAGCACGGGCGTTCCGTCCGGAAAAGCGATACCGGCCGGGGCGCGGGTCCTCAAGGTGCTGCACGATTTTCAGCGGCTGCAAGGGAGCGAATTGTCCACCGGCGCGGCCATTCACGAGTTGAAAGGTCGAATCGGGACCTATGACCCCGACGTCCTTGCAGCACTGGTTTCGATGGTCGACATGCTCGGCGACGATGCGGCACCGGCACTGTGCACCAAAGAGGTTGCCGTACTTGGCCTCCGACCGGGGCAAAGGCTCATGTCCGACATTCGAACCCGGGACGGCCGAGTGCTCATCGCGAAGGACCGCGTGATTTCCGAGACGATCCTGGAAAAGCTGTACAACTACGGCCGCTTGAACAAGATCCTGGAACCGATTCAAGTCACGGAGCAAGAGGGAATTTCAGTCCACGAATAGGGTCTTGGAGTGGCTAGCCCGGATTCGGCAGCGCGGGGCTCCGCGCGACCGCCCGGTGCCTCGGCATCAGGCCGCAGCGAGTTCTTCCGCCTTACCGGAGCGCAGTGTGAACTTGAAGTGACTGCCAGCGCCCGGCGCCGACTCCACCCAAATTCTGCCGCCGTGGCGTTCGACCACTTTTCTCGTGACCGCGAGCCCGATGCCGGTGCCTTCGAATTGCTCGCGCCCGTGCAACCTTCGAAACGGCACGAAAATCTGCTCCGCGTACTTAGGATCCATGCCGATGCCGTTGTCTTTCACCCCGATGACGAGGCGTCCGTCCTCGATCCCGGCCGTTACCGCGATATTCGGCGGTCTATCCGAGACGAATTTGAGCGCATTGCCGATCAGATTCTGAAACAGCAGCGTCAGGAGTGTGCGATCGCCTTTCAAGGTCGGGAGCTCGTCCACGGATAGCACGGCTCCGGTTTCCTCGACGCGCAAGGACAGGGTATCGATTGCCTGATCGACGCACTCGGAAAGCGGAACGTCACCCTCGTTCAGCGCCGCGGAACCAGCGCGTGAGAACTTGAGGAGGTCTTGAATAAGATTCTGCATCCGGCCCGCCGCACCGGTAATGTAGCCAAGATCCTGCACTGCTCGCTCCGGCAGGTCGGATCCCAGGTCGCACTTCAGCAAGCTGCTGAACGAGATCATTTTTCGCAGTGGTTCCTGCAGGTCGTGGGCGGCAATGTGGGTGAAATCCTTGAGCTCCCGATTCGACCTCTCCAGCTGTTCCGAGAGTTCTCGCAGCTCATTGCAGCGCTTGCGCAGCTCGAGCTGGCCCACCACTTGGCGTGCCAAGGCCCGCAGACTATCGACCTGCTCTGGGCTGATCTCCCGCGGGCGATTGTCAATGAGGCAAAGCGTGCCGAGGGCCATGCCAGTGGCCGTCACCAACGGTGCGCCGGCGTAGAAAATGACACGCGGCTCGCCCGTCACGATCGGGTTATCGAAAAAACGCGGATCTTTTGTCGCGTCTGGAATCACCATTGCCGACTCGGGCTGCAGAATCGCGTGGGAGCAGAAGGCGACGCCCCTGGGTGTTTCGCAGACCGCCAAACCCTGTTTCGATTTGAACCACTGGCGGTCTTCGTCAACCAGGCTTACGAGTGCGATCGGGACATCGCAGAGCCTCGACGCGACCAGAGTGAGATCATCGAACGCGCGTTCGGGCTCAGTATCCAGCACGTCGTAGGCGCGAAGTTCCTCCAGTCTCTGGAACTCGATTTCCGGAATGGGTGCCTCGATCATGGGTAAGCCTCCACGTTAGCGATCTCCAGTCAGGCTGCGGCGGGCACCGCTGACAGGGCTTTTTTGACGGTGGCCACCAGCTTCGCCGCATCGTACGGTTTTTCGAGAAAATCGACCGCGCCCACGTCCTGTGCGCGCTCTCTCAGCCCGGGCTGCTTGCTCGCAGTCAGGAAAATGAACGGTATGGACATGGTTTGGACGATGGTGCGGAGCCGTTCCGCCACGATGAATCCGTCGCCCGCCGGCATCGATATGTCCAGAATGATCAGATCCGGTTGAGTTCTGCGGGCAAATGTAATGCCCATGGCCGCGTCCATGGCGATTTCCACCTCGAACCCTTCAGCCTTTAGCCGGACTGCAAGTGCAGTGGCAATCTTTCTGTCGTCCTCGACTATGAGTATCTTCGCCACGTTCGGGTACCTCCGTAGGCGTTGTCAGCATGTGCCAGCGGAAGCTGGCAGGCGAAAAGAGAAAGTGCTTCCTCGACCGGGAGTGCTTTCGGCCCGGATCGTTCCATTGTGAAGCTCGATGAGTTCCTTGCAGATATGCAGTCCAAGACCAAGCCCCTGCCGCAGCGGCGAATCGGATTCGACGGCCTGGCAAAGCCGATCGAAGATTCGACCGATCTTGTCTTCCGGTATGCCACATCCCGAGTCAATCACGGCCACGGAGAGATGCTCGTCCGGCTCCGACCCGGCTTCCGCTCGCACCGTGACGCTGCCACCGGACTCGCTGAATTTGACGGCATTGTCGACGAGATTGGTCAAGACCTGCCGAATCCGTTGCGGGTCAACCGTCACGCGCGGCAAGGTCTGCGCGACGTCGACATTCAGCGTCACACCTGCTTGCTCGGCGGTTATCCTTTTGGCGGCGACGACCCCGCCGATCAGCACCCCGACGTCAGATTCTTCCAGGTCGATCCTAAGCTTGCCGGTTTCCAGCCGGGCGACATCGAGCAGATCCGTCAGATGGCGCACCAGTTGATCACAGCTGTCCTTCGCGTACCCGAGGTACTCCGTCTGGTCTTCAGTGAGGGGCCCGGCTAGCCCGTCAAGGACGATGGACACGAACTCCTTGGCACTGGTAAGCGGCGTCTTCATTTCGTGGGAGAGCGTGTGGTAGAAGTTCCGGATCTCCTCGTTTCGACGAATGAGGTCGCGATTCGCGGTTTCCAGGTGACGTTGATGTTCTTCAACGGTTTGCTGCAGGTGGAACTTCTCCAAAGCGTTGTCGATGGAGCGGCTGAGACTTGCCGAGGACAGGTGCACTTTCGGAATGTAGTCGGCGGCGCCGGACTGCAGTGCGATCACGGCAAGTTCTTCGCCGCCCATTCCGGTCAGCATGAGTACGGGCTGCGCACATCCTTGGGAGCGGATCGCCGCGATCGCATCCAGGCCGGTGTGACGTCCGAGATAGTGATCGACGAATATCACGTCGGGGCCGTGGCGCCGAATGGCGCTGAGCCCCTCGTCCAGCGTGGCAGCCGTGATAAACTCCACGGCGCGCCCCGGTATGGCCTCCAGATGCCGCCGCAGCAGGAGCAGATCCCCCGTGTCGTCATCGATCGCGACAACTTTCAGCGGCGTTTTCTGCATCTCAGACTCGCTCGAGTGAGGGTGGCAGGACAATGTGCAGCCAATACTGCTCCAGCGTCTGCACGACGCCGATGAAATCGCTCATCTCCAGCGGCTTCGGTATGAACGAGCTGACGCCGAGATCGTAAGCACTCTGCACATCCTCGTCCCGGCGCGACGTGGTGAGCGCGACGGTCGGTATTCGTGCCAAATCAGCGTGTTTTCCCATTTCGGTCAGCACTTCCTTGCCATCGATTTTCGGTAGATTCAAATCCAATAGAATCAGATCCGGCCGTGGCGCGTCATTGGGACCGGCGTACGGCCCGCGTTGGAGCAGATAGTCGAGGGCCTGCTCACCGTCGCACACAACCCGCAGGTCGTGTCGCCGTTTGCCGTGTTCCAGCGCGCGGCGCGTGAGCTCGATGTCCCCTGGATCGTCCTCAACGAGCAAAATGACGGCAGAACTTCCTTGTCTTTCCATCGTGCCTCCGCAAAATCCATTGCTTGGTCGATCTCGTGTTGTTCTTCCTTGCTGCCGCCAGGTCGCATCCTCTGCGCCCCCCGCGGCTGAGCTGCCGGTCTGTTCCCGAGGTGTTTCCGCCATGTCCGTCTGGCTGCCGCAACGACCATCGAAGTACGCCGGGCAGCCTACCCTCGAGCGCATGAAGTGGACCATCTGGGGCAATCTGCGGCACGAAACCAAGTCCGGCAGGCATCCAGTGCCACCGGCCTCTGCCATTCGTCACCCGGAGCGTATTCATACTCCTTATGGTGTACCTTGACCGTTTTCAATCCACTAATTGAACGCCCGCGCTGTGCCCGAGGCACTCCACTAGCGGGCGCGGCGGGTTGCCCTGCCCCGACGGCTTGCTCAATCCAGCACCGCGAGAATGAAGCAAGTGCTGGGCCACTTTGAAAAAAATGTCTCGGCCAAGCCACGGCGAAGGATCGATCGGTCGTCACTGCAAGCAAGCTCGGAATCTCGATTGCACGGTCGGCGCATTCGGCAAACCCGCGCTATTATCGACTCACTGCACTGGGCACCTCCCAGGTCCCGGGATCGACAGAGATGCTCGGTCCCGCGACTCGCCGGGGGCCAACGCCCTGGCGAGAAAATGGAGGCAAGAGGGCTTGAGCGATTTTCCGCTGCCGGAGCGTCCCTTTCCGGGGCTCGAGGCCTTTCGTGAGGCCGATGCCGCGGTTTTCTTCGGCCGGGAGCGAGACATCGAGCGGGTCGTGGATCTCCTGAACCGGGCTCGGCGCAAAGATGCCAAGGGGTTCGTACTCCTGCTTGGCGCCTCGGGCTGCGGCAA
>JBFGYN010000057.1:0-13121 GCA_041587415.1 Candidatus Competibacterales bacterium
GCACGTGCGTTCGCGGGCAGTGTTTCCTCGTCCACCGCGAAGCCATGATTCTGGCTGGTGATGAGCACCTGTCCCGAATCCAGATCCTGGACGGGGTGGTTTGCGCCATGGTGGCCAAACTTCATCTTAATGGTCTGCGCACCGGCAGCCAGCCCGAGAAGCTGGTGACCCAGACATATACCGAACAGGGGCACGTTGGCAGCAAGCAGGGATTTGATGGCTTGCACCGCGTACGTGCACGGTTCGGGATCACCGGGGCCGTTGGACAGGAATACGCCGTGGGGTTCGAGGTCGAGCACTTCCTCGGCCCGCGTCTGCGCGGGGACGACCGTTACCTGGCAGCCGCGATCCACGAGCATGCGAAGGATATTGCGCTTGATCCCGAAGTCGTACGCAACGACCCGGTGCGCCCGCTCAGAATCCAATGCCTCCCGGTACCCGCCTTCGGGTGTCCAGGTACCCGAGCGCCACCGGTAAGGCTCACGCACCGAGACCACTTTCGCCAAGTCCATTCCTTTGAGCCCGGGAAACGCCCGGGCTGCCTCGAGCGCGATGGCCTCGTCGGCCTCCGCCCCCGCCGCGATGCAGCCATTTTGCGCACCGTTCTCGCGAAGGAGACGTGTGAGCTTCCGGGTGTCGATATCGGCGATCGCAACCAGGGCATGATCCTGCAGGTAAGCGGACAAGGACCACTTCGAGCGCCAGTTGCTCGTCACCCGCGGCAAATCACGGATTACCAGCCCACCGCACTGGATTTCGCCCGATTCCTCGTCCTCGTCGTTCGCGCCCACGTTTCCGATGTGCGGATACGTCAGGGTAACGATCTGCCGGCAATAGGATGGGTCGGTGAGAATCTCTTGATAACCGGTCATTGCGGTGTTGAAGACGACCTCTCCGACCGTCTGTCCATCCGCACCGATGGATTCACCGTGAAACACCGTCCCGTCTTCCAGGGCCAGTATGGCGGGTTTACTCAACAATATTCTCCGGCGGAGTCAAAAGCCGCAAGATCAAGGCAACTATCGTGCAAATTAGGGAGTGAACACGCGCTAACCGCTGCGCCACCAACGCCCTGCTGGGGCGTAAATTCTACGGGACTGTCGCCCGGGAAGTCTAAGGGAAGTGCGACGCAATCGGGCTTCTCGTGCGGCACCGCTCACCAGGCCGCTCGAACACCGCGTGTGCGCCGTCCCTGCCATGACAATTCCTCTACAAGCACTCTCGCCGTGAGAGCAACGCGGGCTAGCTTCCGAAATCGAGGACGTCTTGCATGTCGTAGACGCCGGGCGGTCGGTCCACGATCCACGATGCGGCGCGCACGGCACCTTTGGCGAACGTCATCCGACTGGAAGCCCGATGGGTGATTTCCACCCGCTCCCCGATGCCGGCGAACATCACAGTGTGCTCGCCGACGATATCGCCGGCACGGACCGTCTCGAAGCCGATTGTCTTCCGATCCCGAGCCCCCGTGTGCCCTTGCCTGCCGAACACCGCACACGACTTCAGATCCCGGTCCAGCGCCTTGGCGATCACCTCTCCCATGGCAAGCGCCGTGCCGGACGGCGCGTCGACCTTGCGGCGATGGTGGGCTTCGATCACTTCCACGTCGACCTCGTTACCCAGCACGCGGGCCGCCATGTCCAGCAACTTGAAGCAGAGATTGACGCCGACGCTCATGTTGGGGGCGAAGACGATTCCGATGTCGCTTGCGGCCGCCGCAATGTCTGCCTTCTGTGCGTCGTCGAAACCTGTCGTGCCGATCACCATGCTCTTTTCAGCCGACCTGCAGACTTCCAGGTGTGCCAGTGTCGCCTCGGGCCGCGTAAAGTCGATCAGCACATCGAACTGATCCGTCACGTCCCGGAGTTGGTCCACGATCGGCACCCCGAGCCAGCCGACAGCCGCCAACTCGCCGGCATCGACACCAAGCAGTGCGCTGCCCGGGCGAACCGTAGCAGCGCCGACGTAAATGCCCTCGCCCTGGCCGACCGCCTCGACCAAGACTCGGCCCATTTGACCGTTTACGCCGGCTATTGCCGCTCGAATCATGTTTCGCCTTCCCACTTCAGTAACGCCCGCCCGAACCCCGGATGCGGGATCGCAGAAAAACACGGCTTGAACCGGATTCCCCGACAGCGCAGGGCAAAACACCGCTGTGGCCTGGCGTGCCCGGCAGTGCCTCGACGCGATCGATCAGGGCTTCATGTCCTCGAAGAATTGCTTCACGCTGTCCAAGAAGGAGCGCTCCTTCGGCGCGTGGTGTTTACCGCCCGGCTCAATGGTCGCCGCAAACTGCTCCAGGATCTCTTTTTGTTCACGGGTGAGGTTGACCGGCGTCTCGACGGTGACCTTGCACAGTAGATCACCAGCCGTGCCGCCGCGCACGGGCTTCACGCCCTTGCCGCGGAGCCTGAAGACTTTTCCGCTCTGGGTCTCCGGCGGAATCTTGAGCGTGACTTTACCATCCAATGCGGGAACCTCCCGCTCACCGCCCAGTGCGGCGGTCACGAAGCTGATCGGCACCTCGCAGAACAGGTGATTGTCTTCTCGGGTAAATATGGGATGGGGCTTGACCCGTATCTGCACGTACAGATCGCCCGCTGGGCCATTGGCGTCGCCAGCTTCGCCCTCTCCGGACAGCCGGATACGATCACCCGTGTCCACGCCAGGCGGCACCTTGACCGATAGAGTCTTGGTCTCCTCCACCTTGCCGGCGCCGCGGCAAGTGCCGCAGGGTTCTGCGATAACGCTGCCGCGACCGCGGCAGCGCGGGCAAGTCTGCTGAATCGAAAACAGGCCCTGCTGCATCCGCACCTGCCCATGACCGCCGCAGGTTGGGCAGGTCTGGGGCGAGGTGCCCGGCTTGGCGCCGTTGCCATTGCAGGTGGAGCATTGGACGAGTGTCGGCACCCGAATCTTGACGGACGTACCGAACACTGCCTCTTCCAGGGACAAATCCAGGTTGTAGCGGAGGTCTGAGCCGCGGTAAGCCTGGGCGCCGCCGCGCCCGCCGAAAATGTCGCCGAAGACGTCCCCAAATATATCGCTGAAGCTACCGCCGGCGCCGAAACCGCCGGCTCCAGCCCCCGCCGCAGGATCGACCCCCGCATGTCCGAACTGGTCATACGCGGCGCGCTTTTGCGGATCGGTCAGAATCTCGTAGGCTTCCTTGGCCTCCTTGAACTGCTGCTCGGCTTCCTGGTTCCCAGGGTTTCGATCCGGATGATGCTTCATCGCCAATCGCCGGTAGGCTTTCTTCAGCTCTGCCTCGCTGGCATTCTTGGCCACACCCAAGACTTCGTAAAAGTCGCGTTTCGCCATCCGCGGTCTCGATCTCCCAATACGGCTACGGGTCTGGCTCCGCTTTTCTCCGGAACCAGACCCGCAAAACGAACCGCGCCGGCAGCTCACGTGCCTCGATCGACCACCTTTGGCGCTGCGCGCGGTGGTGACCGGTGCCCGTTACAACCGGCGCCCAGTGGCGCAAGGACTACTTGTTGTCCTTGACCTCCTCGAATTCTGCGTCCACCACATCGTCCTTTGCCTTGGTGCCGGCGTCTCCGCCCCCGGCACTGCCATCGTCGTCGCCCGACGATTTGGACTGCTGTTCGTAGACGCGGGTCGCAAGTTTACCCGAAAGCTCGGCCAACGCTTGGGTCTTGTCCTCGATCGCGGCCTTGTCGTCGCCCTTCGACGCTTCGCGGACTGCGGCAATCGCCGATTCGATTTCCTTCTTCTCGTCGTCGGTAACCTTATCGCCGAGTTCCTTCATCGACTTCTCGGTGGCATGGACCATGTTCTCCGCCTGGTTTCTGGCATCCACCAACTCGCGCAGCTTGCGGTCCTCCTCGGCGTGAGCCTCGGCGTCCTTCACCATCCGCTCGATCTCTTCGTCGTTCAAGCCCGAGGAAGCCTTGATGATGATGGACTGCTCCTTGCCAGTGGCTTTGTCCTTGGCCGAGACGTGAAGTATGCCGTTCGCGTCGATATCAAAGGTCACCTCCACCTGCGGAACGCCGCGCGGTGCGGGCGGAATATCGGACAGGTCGAATCGGCCCAGGGATTTGTTCCCCGCCGCCATTTCCCGTTCACCCTGCAGCACGTGCACGGTCACGGCCGTTTGATTATCGTCCGCCGTCGAGAAGACCTGATTCGCCTTCGTGGGAATCGTGGTGTTCTTTTCGATCAGCTTGGTCATCACGCCGCCCAGTGTCTCGATGCCTAGTGACAAGGGCGTAACGTCGAGCAGCAGGACGTCTTTGACTGCGCCGCCCAGGACACCGCCCTGAATCGCAGCGCCGACTGCAACAGCCTCGTCGGGATTGACGTCCTTGCGCGGCTCCCGGCCGAAGAACTCCTTGACCGCAGCCTGTACCTTGGGCATGCGCGTCTGACCACCGACGAGAATCACGTCGTTGATGTCCGACCCGCTGACGCCGGCATCCTTCATCGCAACTTTGCACGGCCCGATGGTTTTCTCGATGAGATCGTCGACCAGCGATTCCAGCTTCGCCCGACTGAGCTTGATGTTCATGTGCTTGGGCCCGGAGGCGTCGGCCGTGATATACGGCAGATTCACCTCGGTCTGCTGCGTCGAAGACAGTTCGATCTTTGCCTTTTCGGCCGACTCCTTCAGTCGCTGCATCGCGAGCGGATCGCCGCGCAAATCGATTCCCGTATCCTTCTTGAACTCGGCCGCCAGATAGTCGATCACCCGCTTGTCGAAATCCTCACCACCCAGGAACGTGTCACCGTTCGTGGCCAAGACCTCGAACTGCATTTCGCCGTCGACGTCCGCAATCTCGATGATGGATATGTCGAACGTCCCACCGCCCAGATCGTAGACGGCGATCTTGCGATCTCCGCCCTTCTTGTCCATGCCGTAGGCGAGCGCCGCCGCCGTCGGCTCATTGATGATGCGCTTGACGTCGAGCCCCGCGATGCGGCCCGCGTCCTTCGTCGCCTGCCGTTGCGAGTCGTTGAAATAGGCCGGAACGGTGATGACGGCGTCCTTGATCTCTTCGCCGAGATAGTCTTCCGCCGTCTTCTTCATCTTTTGGAGGACCCGAGCCGAGACCTCGGGCGGCGCCATTTTCTTGCCTCGCACCTCGACCCAAGCGTCCCCGTTATCCGCCTTGACGATCTTGTACGGAACCAGGTCGATATCCTTCTGGACCTCGCCTTCCTGGAACCGGCGCCCGATGAGCCGCTTCACGGCGAACAAGGTGTTCTGCGGATTGGTGACCGCTTGGCGCTTCGCCGGCTGCCCGACGATGACCTCGCCGTCTTCAGCGAATGCGACAATGGACGGTGTCGTTCGATCCCCTTCACTGTTTTCGATGACCTTGGACTTGCCACCCTCCATGATTGCGACGCAGGAGTTGGTGGTGCCCAGGTCGATGCCAATAATCTTGCCCATGATTCGTTACTCCACTTCCGACGCATCCGCGCCGAGTCGACAGTTCATTCTGTGTTGGTTCGAATTCGTATCTCGGGGTTTATGTTGGGTCCCGGCCCGCAATTTCAACCCTGGCGAACCTCAACCCTCTGTTGGCTCTGCTGCCCGGGACACGATGACCATGGCCGGCCGCAATATTCGCTCGTTCAGCAGGTAACCTTTTTGCACCACGTGCAGCACAGTGTTCGGCTCCGCCTCCGTCGAGGGCTGTGTCGCCATTGCCTCGTGCCGATCGGGGTCGAACTTCTCGCCGACCGGGTTGACTTCGGAGATCGCGAATTTCTCCAGCGCCGCGGTCAACATTTTCAGGGTCAGTTCCTTGCCCTCCAGGAGCTTGGCGGCGTCGGCGTGCTCCTCTTGAGCGGCGGCAACGCCCATCTCCAGGCTGTCGCGAATCGGAAGCATTTCCCGCGCGAATTTCTCGATTCCGTATTTGTGCGCGTTTTCCAACTCCCGCTCGGAGCGCCGCCGGAGATTCTCCAGCTCCGCACGCGCCCTCAGGAATTGATTCCAGTTCTCGTCGGCCTTGCCGAGCGCCTCTTCGAGCTTTTCCTGAAGTGCCTTGTATTCGTCGTGGCTGATCAGACCCGGCGCGGCTGCCGCGGGCTCCCCACTCGCAGGCGGCATCCCCGAATCGACGGAATTTGGCGAGGCGCCCTCCGACTGCGCGCCAACATCCATGTCGGGCTCGACGACCGAGTCACCTTGATTGGTATCCGTGGTTTTCTCCTGATGCGACATTCACTGTCTCCGCGAACTGTGAAACGATTGGCACGCCGCCCGGCTGGGCCGTCCGGCGCTTGGCAAGCAGATGGGGACTCAGCGCTTGTAATTCAAGGCCGAGCTGAGAAGTTTCGCAGTCACGTCGACGATTGGAATCACGCGCTCATACGCCATACGGGTCGGACCAATGACCCCCAATACACCAATGACCCCGCCTTCCTTGCGGTACGGTGTCGTGACGACGCTGAGATCGTCCAGCACGCCGAAGCCGGATTCCTCGCCGATGAATATTTGCAGGCCCTCGGCCTGCATGCACTTGTCCATGAGGGCAAGCAGCTCACGCTTGTGCGCCAGAGCCTCGAAGGTCTCGCGGAGCTTCTTCAGATCAGCCAATTCCTCGAACTCCATCAAATTCGTTTCACCCGCCACCACGTAGTCCTCACTGGGTGGCGTGGTGCGGAAGGCAGCCTTCGAGAGATCGAGCGCCAACGGCAGAAGCTCCCGTAGACGGCCTTCGTCCTCGCGAAGCTGCCCCACCAGGGCGTCCCGAACCTGATCGAGGGTCATGCCGGCGAAATGCGCTGTGAGGTAATTTCCAGCGTGCTGCAGTTCCGTGGCCGTGTATTCCCGATGAACCGGAATGATCCGGTTCTGAACCTCGCTCTGGTTGACGACGAGAATGACCAGCACGCGCCGGTCGGAGAGGGGCAGAAACTCCACGTGGCGTAGAACGATGGCGTCACGCTTTGGGATCATGACGATGCTCGCGAGGTGGGTGACCGACGAGAGCATGTTGGACGCGCTTCGAATCAGGCCGTCCGTATCCTGGTCCGGATCGATCGAGCCCTCCATCCGGCGCACTTCGATCGCGTCCAAGCTCTGGACCGTGAGCAGGGAATCGATGAAGACGCGATATCCGAGGGAAGTGGGAACTCGCCCAGCCGAGGTGTGTGGCGCGACCAGCATCCCCATCTCTTCCAGGTCTGCCATCACGTTGCGGACCGTCGCGGGACTCAGGTTCAACCCCGAATCTTTGGACAGGGCCCTGGATCCGACGGGTTGTCCCTCACGTATGTAACGCTCGACCAGCATTTTCAGGAGATGCTGGGAGCGCTCGTTGAGTCCAAATGCAGCAGCGTCTGTCATGGTGGCGATTGGCTAACTCTCGTCACAGGCTCCACCCATCGAATTGTACCTTAGCACCCAACTCATGAGAGTGCTAAAACTCGAGCCCCGAAACGATCGTGACAGAAGCTCAGAAGCTGCCGGAACGCCTTCCGGGCTTGCGCGCCACCCTCGCCGCTCATCCACGCCCGATCTGGCAGGGTGCGCCGCAGGGGCGTTCCACCGTCTCCCTCGGCCCAAGCAATTCACCCCCCCGCCCCAGTCGTGGTAATTTGGCTCTCCTACTTGGATACATGCATGGACTATAAATTCCAGACGATTGGACTGATCGGAAAACGCGGCGATCCGCGCGCTGGCGACACACTGGCGCATCTCGTCGCGTTCTTGCACCGCAGGCAGATCCGTGTGCTCGTGGACGAAGATTCCGCCCTGAGCCTTCAGGGCGAGCACGGACTCGAGTCCGTATCACGCGAAGCCATGGGCACCCAGTGCGATCTCGCGGTCGTCGTGGGGGGCGACGGCACGCTCCTGGACGCGGCCCGATCGCTTGTGGATTCGGGGGTCCCGATACTCGGCGTGAACCAAGGGCGGCTTGGATTTCTGGTCGACGTCTCGCCCGCCGAGATGACCCAACGCCTGGAGGAAATTCTTCGCGGGCGACATCAGGAAGAGCAGCGCATACTCCTGACGGCAGCGGTGATCCGTGACGGCCAGGTTGCGGCACAGTCCGACGCCCTGAACGATGTGGTGGTGCACAAGCACGACGTTGCCCGCATCATCGAACTGCAAACCTACCTGAACGGTCACTTCATCACGACCTATCGCGCCGACGGACTGATTGTCTCAACGCCCACCGGCTCGACAGCCTACAATTTGTCCTGCGGCGGACCGATCCTGCACCCCGGTCTGGAATGTTTTGTTCTGGTTCCGATCTGCCCGCACACTCTCACCAATCGGCCGATCGTGGTGGACGCCCACGGCGAGCTGGAGATATTGGTCACGGGGTTGCAGTCCGATCACACACCCGTGATATGCGACGGCCAGGTCGTGCTCAGCATGGAACCGGGCGACCGGCTCGTCATCCGCTGCAAAGACGAGCGGCTGAACCTGCTGCAACCAACGGGTCACGACTATTTCGAAATCCTGCGCGCCAAACTCAACTGGGGAGTGCATCCGAAGTAAGCCTCATGCTGTCGCACCTTCAAATTCGGGACTTCGTAATCGTCGACGAACTGGACCTGGCTCTGAGCGATGGAATGACCGCGCTCACCGGCGAGACCGGTGCGGGCAAATCCATCCTCATAGACGCCCTCGGCCTGACCCTCGGGGAACGGGGTGACGGCGGCATGATCCGCGCGGGCGCAGACCGCGCCGAAGTGGTGGCAATCTTCGACGTGGGCGCCTGCGGCGACGCACGGGAGTGGCTTGCGGAGAACGGTCTGGAATCGGACGGCGAATGCATCTTGCGGCGCGTCCTGAACCGCGATTCACGGTCGCGCTCCTACATTAACGGTAGCAGCGTCGCCCTGCAGCAGCTTCGTGCTCTGGGCGATCGGCTGGTCGACGTTCATGGTCAACACGACCATCAGTCCCTGCTCCGGGCCGCGGCACAGCGAAGCATGTTGGATGATTTCGCCGGCAACCGCGATACCTTGAGCGAGCTGCGTGAAATCCATGATCGGTGGCGCACGTCGAGCTCTGCGCTCGAGGAGCTCTCGGCGGCAACTCGGGAACGGCAGGAGCGGCTCGAGCTGTTACGATTTCAGGTCGAGGAGCTGGACGCCGCGGCGCTGTCCGCCGGCGAGGTTCCGCAGTTGGAAGACGAACACCGGCGCCTGGCGAATGCAGGCAGGCTGATCGCATCCTGTCAACGCATTCTCGAGGTGCTGTACGAAGGCGACGGCGCCGTCCAGGGCTTGGTCCAGCAGAGCGAAGCCGAGCTGCGGCAGCTTGCGGAGATCGACTCGCGTCTCGCGCAACTTCCGGAAATGCTCGAGCAAGCATCGATTCAAGTGCAGGAAACCAGCAACGAGCTGCGCCGATACGTGGCGGACGTGGACCTGGATCCACAGCGGTTGGATCAGGTGGAGCAGCGGTTCGCGACCCTCCACCATCTCGCGCGCAAACACCGCTGCAATTCCGAAGATCTGGCGGGCCTACTCGACCGCCTGCGCTCAGACCTGAACGACCTGGAAAACGCGGATACGCGATTGGAATCCCTCGCGGCCGAAGTGCGTGATGCCCGCAAGCGGTTCGATGCCTGCGCGATAAAGCTCTCGAAACGGCGTCGGCAAGCAGCGGAAACCCTTTCCGCCGCGGTCACCGAGGCGATGCAGACCCTCGCCATGAAGGGCGGGCAGTTCCGCGTGGAGGTCGTGTTCGACGACAGCGCCCCCCCCAACTGGAATGGTTTCGATCGAATCGAGTATCTGGTGGCCGCGAATCCAGGCCAGGCACTTCAGCCGCTGAATCGGGTCGCGTCGGGCGGCGAGCTGTCTCGAATCGGCCTCGCGATCCAGGTGAGCAACACCCGCAGCGTTCCCATGCCTACCCTCATTTTCGACGAGGTGGACTCGGGAATCGGCGGCGGCACGGCAGAAGTCGTCGGCAGGCTATTGCGCAGCCTCGGTGCGGGCCATCAGGTCTTGTGCGTCACGCATCTGCCGCAGGTTGCTGCCCAGGCCCACCATCATCTGCGGGTCCGCAAGCGCAGCGACGGGCAAGGCGCAGAGACCGAAGTGCGACCGCTGCAATCGGGCGACCGCATCGACGAAGTGGCGCGCATGCTCGGTGGCCTTCGGCTTACGGAGAACACCGTTGCCCACGCGCGCGAGATGATCGAGCAGGCTCAAGCCGGTTGAGCGAAAAGGGTGTCAGCCCTCCGACTTACCCCGACACCCGGGATCACTGCAAATGCCGTACAGGATCAGCGAGTGATCCGCGAGCACGAACCCTGCTTTCTCGGCAATGGCTTTCTGATGGGACTCGATCACGTCGTCGCAGAACTCCACCACCTTGCCGCACTTGACGCAGACCAAATGGTCGTGGTGCTTGCCCTCATCCAGCTCGAAAACCGATTGTCCGCCTTCGAAGTGATGGCGTTTCACCAACCCTGCCGATTCGAACTGAGTCAGCACGCGATAGACGGTCGCGAGGCCAATCTCTTCCCCGGAATCCAGAAGCAGGCGGTAGATTTCCTCCGCCGTCAGGTGCTCGTCGGAATTGTCGGCCAGCGTGGCAAGAATCTTCATTCGCGGCAGCGTAACCTTGAGACCCGCCTTTTTGAGCTCTTTCGCCCCCGGTATCACATATCGCTCCGCTGGTTGTGCGCCGGCCTGGCGCATCAGGTAACATCGCGAGCAGTGTAAAGTAACGTCGTCGATACCGGCAAATGAATCCCATTCTCAAGTGCAGCGCCGCCGCCCTTCTCGCAGGGTTCCTATTGATTGGCTGTGACGCGGTCACACCCTTTCGCATCGACGTCAATCAGGGCAACGTGGTCGAGCAGGAGATGCTCGATCAGTTGCGGCGGGGAATGAACAAACGCCAGGTGCAGTTCATCATGGGCACACCCCTGCTCACAGACCCTTTCCACCAAGACCGGTGGGACTACGTCTATTCCGTGCGCAAGGGATGGAACCCGAGGGAGCAGCGGATCGTCACCCTGATCTTCGACGGCGACAATCTCGTCCGGGTGGAGGGTGACGTGAAGCCGAAGGAAAGCTCGCCTGAAGGCGAGGACAATACGGCCCAGGAGCTCGACGGCTAGAAGAACACGAACTCGCAATCTCCCCCGCCTGTGGGAGCGAGCTCGCTCGCGAATCCCCAGATCGGTAACCCCCAGGTCTATGGAACCGATCTCGTGCGCGAACAACTCGCCTGCTAACCCTCGTCGCCCGCCGACTCCAGCGCACCCCCACCCTTGCCGGTCCGCTTGCCGGCGGCGGCCCTCTGGCGCCGAATTTCCTTCGGGTCCGCAATCAGGGGCCGATAGATCTCGACGCGATCCTTCGCTCGGAGGGGCGCCGTCAATTTGCTCAGCTTGCCGAAGACGCCTACCTTGTTGCGACTCAAATCTATTTCGGGGAACCGGTCGGTGATCCCGGACAAACGGATCGCGTCCTCGACGCTCGTTCCCTCGGGCACGTCCAAGGAAATGATCACCTGCTGATCGGGGCGCGCATAAGCCACTTCCACGTGGATCGCCGCGGGCTCCGATTCACCCATAGACCTGGCCTGCCCGTTGACAAAACGACTCGACCAGCGTGTTGGCTATCTGGTGGAAGACAGGGCCCACCAGCTTACTCATCAAGGGGCCCGAGAACTCGAAATCCAAATCCAAAGACACTTTGCACGCGTCGTCGCGCAGGGATTCGAAGCGCCAGAACCCCTCCAGGCGACGGAACGGCCCTTCCACCAGGCGTATTTCCATCATCTTGTTCCGTTGCAGCCGGTTCAGGGTGGTGAACGATTTCCGCAGCGGCCCCTTGTGCATCTCAATGGTTGCCTGCACTTTGTCCTCATCACGATGATGCACGGTGGTCTTGCTGCACCATGGAAGAAACTGCGGGTAGTTCTCCACCTCGTTCACCAGCCGAAACATCTGAGCAGCCGAGTGGGGAACCAGAGCGCTCTTGCGGACTGTCGCCATGATCGAGTGGGCGTTCATGCAAGGAAACCGGCCGCCATTTTCAGTTAAGCGTCAGCGCATCTCAAGCTCGCATCGAATGAATCCACCGCGACGTCGCGGAGCGACGCTATAATCGCGCGCCATGGCCAAGAAGAAATCCAAACAAAGCGACAACACGATCGCCGTCAACAGGAAAGCATTTCATGACTACTTCATCGAAGAGGACTACGAGGCGGGAATAGTTCTGATGGGATGGGAGGCGAAGAGTCTTCGCGCCGGACGCTTGCAATTGAAGGAGAGTTACGTTTTGATTCGCGACGGCGAGGCGTATCTGTTCGGCGCCCACATCTCTCCGCTTCTCTCTGCGTCCACCCACGTGACCACCGATCCGACTCGCACCCGCAAGCTGCTGCTGCACCGGGAGGAACTGGCTCGATTGATCGGAGCGGTCGAGCGCAAGGGTTACACCCTGGTGCCCCTGTCCATGTACTGGATTCGGGGACGCGCGAAGCTGAAGATCGGTCTCGCAAAAGGAAAGAAAGCCCATGACAAGCGTGCAACGGACAAGGAGCGGGATTGGCAGCGTGAAAAGCAGCGAATACTGCGCCACGGTTGAACGCATCGGTCGTGCTGAGCGCTCCGTATGCGGGAGCGCGAAGCGCCGCCGACCTCCCGTTTGGCGCGCATGTTCGCTCACCGCAACGGCCGCGGCGTGTCTGATGGGCACGGCGGCGCTTGCGCAAGAAATCGATGCAGCTATGGAGTCCTACCAGGAATGCTTGCTGGCCGCACTGGAGACGGCGGCAAGCGAGACGTCCATCGGGCAGATTCGCACCGTCTGCGCCGAGGAGGTCAAGGCGGCGGCCGCACGCACGGCGGAGTCAGCCATGGAACCAACCGCCCCCGCCGTCGCCGCAGCAGAGCCAGCGCCCCCGACCGAGGAGCCCATCAGCCGGCTTCGGCGGCGACAGGATCGCGAGCGCGAGCTCAGCACCAACCCCTTTGCACTCACCGCACACCGGCCGAACTATTTCCTGTTCGCGGCCTACAACGCTGAAATCAATGCCGAGCCCTTCACAGCCGTGGGCCGGCAGGAAGGACGGGACTTCGATCATCTCGAAGGGAAGTTCCAGCTCAGCCTCAAGTTTCCCCTTGCCGTCGGCCTGTTCGACGGGCGAACCGACC